>CAYVBH010000203.1:0-7452 GCA_964449015.1 uncultured Bacteroidales bacterium | reverse complement strand
AAGGGGAGTCAGTATTCGTCGAATTAGACGGGTTACTGGTCCCTTTTTTTATTGAGAGTTTTAAAGTTACCTCCCGGGAAGCTGCCCTGGTCAACGTTGAGAGTATTGATTCGGAAACAAAGGCAAGATCATTTGCCGGAGCTCTGGTATATGTGCCCAACCAAAATGTAAGAACCAGAAGGAAGAAGCCTGAGGATTTTCCATCACTATCCGGATTCAGCGTTATCGACACGCAATTAGGTCTTGTGGGTATTGCCGGAGAAATCAATCCGATTGCCAATAATCCGCTTTTAAGCGTTATTTCTGAAGGCAGGGAATTTCTGATACCGGTACACCAGGATATCATTTTGGAAATCAACAAGAAGAAGAAGGAAATCAGGATCAATGCACCTGAAGGACTTTTTGACCTGTAATTGGCCGTTTCAGAGAAATTACTAATGCTTATTGGCTTCAATAATAGAGATGAACCATAATAATTATGGTTTTTTTTAGTTAGCATTGTAGAAAAATCGAATTCAGCATGCTGCTCAGAAAAGCTTTAACTGTAGGATTTTTATTTTTGCTTTTGCATTGCTACCTGCATGCACAAATCTTTGCCCCCGCAGCCAGTGACTCTTTTAACACCAATTACAATCCGGTAACCGGCAATGACAAGGTATTTGTATTTAACAGACCTGAATACAAAGCCGCGGTAAAGGCATCAATATATGCTGCATCAGTTGACCTTCAAGCAGGATGGACCTTTCAATGGGCAGTTTACAAACATGCCGATATGTCCTATCACAACCTTCCGGGAACCAGTTCGGGAGCATTTTCCAATATTGACACCATTACGGTATCTTCGGGTTACCGGGTTGAAGTTTCAAAAGGACTGGAGAAAGATACCTTCAGAGTATGGGTTTTGATCAATGATCTGAATGTAAAAATCACCAACAAGGATACCGAAAACAAACTAAAATTTGGTTATTATAAATGTGCCTCACTGGATTTGCACGCGGATTCTACAAGAATTCCCCTGTTTTATTACAATCCCTTTTCGGGAGCCAGGGTAAACGTGCCGAATAGTTACAAAATCAGATGGACTACCGACAATCCGGAGGCATCCAATCCACCCAGTTCCTTGATTACCAGGGTGAATAATCCTCCATATACAGATACCTGGTATCGGTTAACCATAACGGATCTTTTTGGGATCAGCCGGTCTGATTCGGTATTTTATGAATCCATTCAAACGATGGCATCCATGAAAAAACCGGAGTATGTCAATTTAGGTGACACGGTTGAATATCCGGAAAAGAATTACGGCAACTTTTATAATGATGATATTTTATCTGCACCAGGGAAATACCGGTTTGATCTTTCAGGATCAAAGAATTTGTCGACCTATATGATTCTTTTCGGTGATGGGGACACATTGATTTCTTCTGTTGACGATACGCTTGTGGTTGTACATGAATATCAGAAACCTGGAGAATTTAAGGTAGTTCTGACCACCCGGTCAGAAGAGAATTGTACTGATTCTGTAAGCGTTACCGCTGAGCTAAAAAACGCTTTCGGTGATGGACCGTTAAAGAATTTTTCACTCCCGAATGTGTTTACGCCTAACGCCGACAACAGGAATGACCGTTTGGTGATTGACGAGAATTTGGAACCCATTGGCGGAAACGATATATTCCGGTCGGAAGATGTTTCTGTTCTGATCATTGACATCAGTATATTTGACAGGTATGGCCACAAGGTTCACTCCTATGCAGGAAGTATCAGGGAATGGGAAGGATGGGACGGTTTGATTAAGGATTCCAACCGCCAGGCCCCTGAAGGAGTATATTATTACGTAATTACTTTATTGGACCCATATAATGATAAGGAATATCCGATAGGCGAAAAAGTCAAAAGAGGGTTTTTTCATCTCTACCGGGAGTAATCGTGTTTTTTATTGTAAATTAGCTATAGCCTTTTCCTATTTATTCCACAGAGGCTTCTATCTATCCTTTTGATTCCCAATTTCATTAACAGCAGTTGGCTGAATTAAGCACTCAGCACCATGCTTCATCGGATAATCAGTCCATATAGTCAATTAGTCAGGCTATTTTATTCATTCGTCAACTCCTTGAAACCCTTGGTCAAAATAATTCGTATATACATCCAAATTTAGTTGTCAGTAATTTATTAATAAACCAGATAGGACTTATACCAGGAACGATCCTGACTTTTTATCTCACAGTTCATTGAGGATCTAATCTATCGGGCAAAGGATACAGGTATGAGGGGCACATTTACAAAACTACTAACCGTAACCACGTTAATCACAACCACGTTTTCGCTGCAGGTTGCCGGTCAGTGCGCACTGATCACCGATAATTTCAGCGGTCAAGTGACCAGCAGCGTTTGTGCCCCTGTTAGCCTGAATATGGATGTCAGGTATAAGTTCATGCTGCCCGTGGATCCCTCACGAGTTCAAATTCTGTATGTTTGGAACGACGGTACCGGTGCTACCACAACAGTACCTGCCATTTCGCAGGGTGATACTGTATTCACTGCGACAGCCTCTCATTTATATCCGCCGGCCGACCAGTGTTCTTATACAGCCGAAGCTTATGTTATTTTTGATGGTCAGCAATGTGTCAGCAGCAGCAGGCAGGAACAGCAATTCAGTGCCTGGGCACGGGACAATGAGAACGGTGCCGTTATTATCACCGATCCGGTAGTGGCCCAGTTTTGTGAAGGAGAAGACATCATTGACGTTCGTTTTGAGGATAATTCCACATTTAACTGTAATGTCAACATTGAACCGGATAAGCCCAACCGGATCACCCGCTGGGTTCAGTTTATTTATGGAACAACCTCCATTGGAGGTGACCGCATTCCCAATATTACCATACGTGATCCGCTTGGCAACGTTTTCCAGATGACCGATGCGGCTGGTAATTCTTTACCACCTATAGCCGGGCCTATAGTTGAAATTCCGATACCGGCCGACGGACCAACAGAAATTTCATGGCCCATCAGTGCCCCTGCGGGTGGAATTGCCGGTGATATTTTTGAAATCACGCTGAGAAACTGGAATATCTGCAATCCATATGACCGGAATCCTTTTGATGCAATTCCTCCGTCCAATCCCATCAACGGTGATTTCCCGCCTATTACCACTACTGCTCTCATAGAAATTATCACCACTCCTCCGGTGATCACCAATCCATCGCTTGAGTTTTGTGCAGGAAGTCCGATTTTACTTACACTATCCACCTCAGGAGGACAGGTAAACTGGTATACCGATTCCCTGCTTACCAATCACATCAATACGGGAAGCACCTTTGATCCAACCGGTTCACCTACCTTCATAGATAATACAATAAGTGGAATATATTCCTACTGGGTAACAGAAACCATTGGAGCCTGTGCCAGTGCGCCGAGTAAAATTACCTTTCAGATTTTTGACACGCCTGCGCCAACGCCCAACGCCGGACCTGATGAAGTAGTTTGTGATGATGAATATACCTTACAGGGCAATACTCCGGTAATAGGCGTGGGACAATGGAGCACAACCTCCGATGCCATTATTGACAATCCTGGTGATCCACACAGCCATGTCACGAATCTGACGCCGGGTCCGAATTTGTTCAGGTGGACCATGACAAACGGTCCCTGCGTGGCTGTTGATGAAGTAATTATTACCAGTGATCTGCCTCCGGCAGCCGCTGTGGCAGGTATTGATCAGGCATTTTGCAGCAATACCTCCACGGTATTGCATGCCCAATCGCCTACAAATAGTGGTATTGGAACATGGACAGTGGCCTCAGGTTCTGCTGTTTTCAGTGATATACACAATCCAACGGCTACCGTAACCTCCCTGACCGGAGGTGCTTCGGAACTGGTTTGGACAGTGAGAAGCCCGAACGGGGCCTGTCCGACAACTCAAGATACGGTTCAGATACTGCGCGACCTGAGTCCTGGACCCGCTAATGCGGGGCCAGACAGGGGAGTGTGTGATTCCATTGCTGTGGATATGGCAGCGCTTCCGGCAGAAAACGGAGGAACGGGCACATGGAGTGTAGTCACTGGTGGAAGCCTGATTGGTGATATTCATGATCCACAAACTCTGGTTTCAAATCTGTCGTTTGGTTCTAACCAATTCAGATGGAGTGTTGTGAGCCAGTATGGGATATGTCCCGGAAGTTCTGATAATTTAGTCATCACCCGCGACGAAAATCCTGCTCCTGCCTTTGCAGGTATGGACCAGTATTTATGTAACTCGGTAACCTCTCCGCTTGGTGCAAACAGTCCTACAGCAGGAACAGGCACATGGCATGTGGTTGCAAATCCTTCTGCCACTCCTCCGGTTTTCAATCCTGGTATTCACAGCCCAATTGCCACTGTTGAAATTCAACCTGGCGATGAAGGATTGTACAAATTTGCCTGGACTATTGTGAATGCCAGTTGCAGAACTTCAGATACACTGGTTGTTGATTTTGGAATGCCGGTTCCGCCTGCCGATGCCGGCATGGATGATACGATATGCGGTGTATCTGCAATACTACAGGGTAACAATCCGGGTATTGGCACCGGAACCTGGAGGAAAATAACCGGTACAGGGAATGTCACTTTCAATCCCAATGAACACGCCCGAATTGTTATTGCTGAAATAGCACCGGGAGATGAGGGCTACTATACCTTTGAATGGCGTATTACAAGCGGATCATGCCCTCCCACTGCAGATACAGTTGGAATATTATTCAAACCGATGCCCGGTGTGCCTTCTGCCAATGATGAGGAACGTTGCGGACCGGGCGCATTATTGCTTACATCAACCACAGGTGCAAACGGAGACATCAACCGGTGGTATGAGAATTCCTCAGGCGGACTAATGATAGTTCAGTCGAATGATTTCACCACACCTTTGCTTACCTCAAGCGCTGAATACTGGGTTGCCAGTTACAACTATTCGACCGGGTGCGAGAGTTACCGTAGAAGCGTTGATGCAAATATATATTCCGTTCCCGATGTTCCTGTTGTTACAAATATCCAGCATTGCGGCAATACAAGCTTTCAAGTTCCTGCTGTTGTCGGTAGTGCTGGTACCACCAACCGTTGGTACGATGCTTCAGTTGGAGGGAATTTGCTGGCTCAGGCGGATACTTTTGCAACACCCCTGCTTTTGGGTCCGGTTACTTATTGGGTGAGTAGTTATAATGAGGTTACCGGATGCGAAAGTAACCGTGTACCTGTGCACATTCAGATTGATCCGATACCTGACATGCCTGGGACATCTGACACATCCCGCTGTGGATCGGGGACCTTGACGGTTAATTCGTCAATCGGGAATAACGGAACAGGCAACCGCTGGTACGATGCCGCCGTCGGAGGAATTATGCTGGATACCGTATTGAATTATGCAACGCCTTATCTGACCAGCTCAACGGCATACTGGGTTTCATCTGTAAATACCAATACAGGTTGTGTGAGCCCAAGAAGACGAGTCATGGCCAATATTCATCCTGTTCCCGAATTTCCGGATGCAGATGATGTGACACAGTGCGGAGCAGATACATTGCTCATGCTTTCGACACCCGGCTTATATGGTACGGTCAGCCGGTGGTACGACAGTATTGCAGGAGGCAGCCTTTTATATCAGGGAAATGATTATACCACAGATTACCTGACCAATACAAGAAGGTATTATGTTTCCAGCTACAATGAAACCACCCGGTGTGAAAGCAGCAGGACTGAAGTGATGGCAGTTGTTTTGCCACTACCGCCGGCCATCACCATAACAGGTCCTGAGATAGTGGGAATCAACCAGACCAATGTAATTTATTCCGTGAATTATCAGCCCGGGTCGAATTACAACTGGACCATACCTCCCGGAATGAACCAATTGCTGGTGAGCCAGAATTTTGTGATTGTTGAATTCCCCAACCTGGGTAATTACAATCTTTCGGTGGTTGAAACCAACAGCCTGGGCTGCAGCGGACCACCTGCCTATAAGCCCATTGAAGTAAAAGACGAGGTGATTGTACTGAATATCAATACAACTCATGAAAGGGCATGTGTCGGAACTGATCTGCAACTTTCCGTATCCCCAATCGGGGGAACACCCTCCTATACTTTTAATTGGGGAGGAGATACGCAATATCTCAGTGCGGTGAACAGCTCAAACCCGGTGTTTGCATCACCTGATCCGGGTAATTACATGCTTACCATTACCGTTAATGACATTAATTCCAATGAGGCTTCGGATACCATTTGGGTTACTGTATATCCCAACCCTGCAATTCAGATTCTGGCTGCTGACACCATGGTATGTTCCGGTAGTAATCTGCCATTGGATGCTTCAGTCAGCAGCGGATCCGGAAATTACGTCTCCTATACATGGAGCGGTGAAACCACGCCATTGTCAGCCCTGGATATTCCCAACCCGGTATTTAATTCATACCTCAGGGGTATTTACGACATGAGGCTGCGGGTAGAAGATGATCATGGATGCCAGGCGGTGGATTCCATCAGCATTCTGAACGATGCTCCACAGGCCATATTTATTTCTGATGCAGTTCCCGGATGCAGTCCGGTTGAAGTAAGTTTCACAAACCAATCTGACAACGCATTAAGTTATTACTGGGATTTCGGAGACGGCAGCACCAGTACTCTGGAGAATCCGGTTCATGCATTCACCAATACTTCCAATTCAGTGCTGTACTATAATGTAAGACTGACCTCAGTAAGTTCCAATAATTGCACACACGGCACAAATGAATACATAACCGTTTATCCCAACCCGGAATTGACCATTACAACGTATCCTGAAAAAGCCTGCGCTCCGGCCGATATTCTGTTATCATCAACACCAGGCGGCAGAAGTTATCAATGGAATTTTGGAGATGGAAATTCCTCATCAGGGGATTTCAATATTCTGCACACATTTGAAAATGATACGGATCACGACACAGTTTTCACTGTTGTGATCGTTTCCGAATCTTATTTTGGATGCCTGGATACCGGATATACCAATATTACGGTTCATCCTTCACCTGAAGCTTCATTTCTTGCAGATCCTGCTTACCAGATGATTCCTGATCGCACGGTGAACCTGGTTAATACAACTGAGCCGGGCAACTGGACTTATCAATGGCGGTTCGGGGATGACAGCACTTCGGCATTACGCGATCCGGAGTCACATGTTTATGCCGGTCCGGATGATTATCTGATATACCTGGTGGTAAAAGGTGAACATTGTTCCGACAGTGCCTGGACAAGTGTTGAAATAGTCCCCCATCCGCCGGTTGCAGCATTCAAACCTGTTGAACCGGGCTGTATGCCACTGACAATTCAGTTTGAAAATATGTCGGCTTATTCAAACTCATATTTATGGGAATTTGGTGACGGAGCAGTTTCCAACAAACCCAACCCGGAGTATACCTATTATGAATGGGGAACCTATAAGATTAAACTCACAGC
>CAYVBH010000202.1:0-7460 GCA_964449015.1 uncultured Bacteroidales bacterium | reverse complement strand
TGCTGATGTGGCTGCTGCTTTTACCATAACCCATAATTCCCCTGTAAACAGTAACTCCAGAAATTCCCTTGTCCTTTGCCAGGTGAACAAGATGTTCATATAACAACCTTGTTCCAAGCCTATCTGTGCTGCTGGCGTATATTTTTAAAACACTGCACTCAGATGAATTCATTTTTTACAACAGGTTAGTTATTGTATAACCAAGATAAACTGCAATAAAACCGAGAATAACACTCAGACTTGTATATATCAAAACAGTAAGAAGCTGTCCGTTATGCATGAGCATCAGGTTCTCATTTGTAAATGACGAAAAGGTGGTAAACCCTCCGCACAACCCCACCATTAAAAACAGCCTCCATTCTGCAGACAATAACTCGCTTTTTGTAGCTATCCCTGTAAGTATGCCTATAATAAAACTGCCCAATACATTAACAGAAAGGGTTCCAACCGGAATGGAAAAAATATCATACTGAAGATTCAGTCTTGACACATAATACCTGGCAACGCTTCCGATAAAGCCGCCAATACCTACAAGGAAAAAGTTTTTCATTACGCAATTCAAACCTGTTACACCTGGCCAGGACAGAAACTTAACACTGCCAAATGACAACTCAATATTAAGTAATTAATCGCAGAGGTGCTACATATCGGGTGAAAAAAAAGCGACTCCTTTAGCACCTTATATGTTAGGGTGACAAATCAGCTTTTCATCGGTTTATGTCTATAAATTAATGGAGTTTGTATAATATTTTTGCGGTCGGCTTCGCATCAGCATACTTTTACACCAGTTATTCACCGTTAATACATGACACCTATGCAGCATTTGAATGAATTCAAAAATTCCACTTTTCCAATCTTCCGCAAATATACGCGGATTATACTGCTTCTAATATTGTCGGGCCTTGCCTACAATGCATCATCACAGAACTATAAAGCCGAAGGCATCATTATCGATAAAACCGACAATCAACCCGTTATCGGAGCGTTTGTATTCATGGCCGATACGAAAGACTCCACCGAAAGGATTGCTACCACCAGCGATTTGAACGGCAAGTTTGCTCTTTCCGGTTTGAAAAAAAAGAGCTATAACCTGACCATTCAGAGCATCAACTATAAAAAGGTAAACCAGGTTGTCACACTTACCAAACCAACCACAAACCTGGGAACCCTGATACTTGAGATGGATAGCAAGGTGCTTAATGAAGTGGTGATTGTGGGCCAGGGAACTGCCGTTCAGAAAGGAGACACCACGGTTATGACCGCCGACGCCTTTAAAGTAACACAGGATGCTAATGCCGAAGAACTTGTTAAAAAAATGCCCGGAATTTCTGTAGAAAATGGGACTATTAAAGCTAGAGGAGAAAATGTCAAACAGGTTCTGGTAGATGGTAAACCTTTTTTTGGTGATGATCCTTCAATTGCTTTAAGAAACCTTCCAGCCGAAGTAGTAGACAGGGTACAGGTTTATAACAGGTTAAGCGATCAGGCTGAATTAACAGGTTTTGACGATGGAGAATCCATGAGAACCATTAACATCATTACCAAACGAGATACCAAGTATAGTACATTCGGCAAAGTAACTGCAGGTACAGACTTCGATGATAAATACTTAGCCGGAGGCAATATTAATTTATTCAATGGACCAAGAAGGATAACCTTAAATGGCATGACCAATAATATTAATACCGCTAATTTTGCCATGCAGGATCTGATTGGTGCCACCGGAGGTGGTGGAGGTGGATTTAGCCGCGGAGGATTTGGCGGTCGTTCATTTGGTGGCGCAAGTGGTATCATGAAATCAAGTTCAGCGGGTTTGAACTATACCGATAATTGGGGTAAAAAAATAGCAGTCACCGGAAGTTATATGTTTAATGCTTCTGAAAATACGACTATAAAAAACACAAACACCGAATATCTTCTGATTGACAAATCTACAGTTGATTCCAGTTACTCCGTTGCCACAAATTATAATCACAGGGTTAATATGAGGATTGAATATAATATTGACTCCTTAAATTCAATGATTATTGTTCCTCGTTTCAGTATTCAAGATAACTCAAGTATATCCAACTCATTAAATTTACTCAATATAGGCGAAATAAGCTCGTTGACTCAGGGAAAAACCACCTCTGATAATATTGGGTATAACTTTGGAAACGATCTGACCTGGCGGCACAAATTTATGAAAAAGGGACGTACATTATCTGTCAGATCTTCAATATCATACGATAAACGAGACAATGATAATAAGGAACTGGTTCAAATCGACTCCAAACCTGATAATTTATTAACGGATGGTTTTACCGGCAACCTTAGTATTAATACGAACTTAAATTATACTGAACCAATTAGTCAGTTCAGTCAATTACAAGTTAGCCTCAATAACAGGTATAACAAAGGAGATAATGACAGGGAGGTGTTTGCCATGGCAGATGATTATGAAGTTCTCGGCCGATCCGATTCATTATCTAACAGTTATGACAATGAACTCATGTCAAACAGGGCTGGTTTAGCTTATCTGTTTAATAAAGGAAAATTGAATTTTTCAGCAGGGGTCAACTATGAACGTTCAGATCTCTCAGGAAAGCAAATATTTCCAAGCCTGTCAAAAGTTTCTGAAACTTTTCAAACTGTCCTTCCTAACCTGATGCTCAACTACAAGTTTTCAAATTTGAGTAACGTTCGTTTCTTTTACAGGTCTAGTTCCAGTGCACCTTCAATTTCTGAATTGCAGAGTTCAATAAATAATAATGACAGGAGAAGAATAAGTACAGGTAATCCTAATTTGAAACAGCAATATTCGCATATGACTAATATTAATTACTCCTATGCAAATCCTACGTCTGGTTTTAATGCTTTCATTTTTGTAATGGGACAATATACAAAGGATGTTATTTCGAATAAGACCATTTATGCTTCTGACACCATGGATCTGACATCACAGGGCTTTGACGTGGTATTATTGCCGGGAAGTCAGCTTTCTTATCCTGTAAACCTTGATAATTCCTATTCTTTAAATACAGTATTTAATGTAAGCTATTTCTTAAAACCAATTAAGAGTAATGTGAGCCTGACACTTAATCCCGGATATTCAATGTCACCACAATATTCTCAGATGTTTTTAAATAAGCAAGATTCATATTCTCTTTTCGGCAGTCTTAGTCTTACCAGTAACATCAGTTCAAATGTAGACTTTAATCTTTCATACAGTGGTAATTACACTCTTTCCAAAAGCTCCTTAGATTTTATTAAAGACAGGGAATCATGGAATCATGGAATAACCGGCCGGGTTAATCTGATTTTCTGGAAGGGTATTGTTTTTACAACTGATTTGTCAGCCAAATATAACAGAGGTACCGATATGTCAGCCGATTATACAAAGGACTATTATGTTTGGAATGCTAGTCTCGGTAAAAAGTTTCTTAAAAACAATGCAGCCGAAATAAGAGTGGGCGCTTATGATATTTTAGATCAAAATAACAGTATTTCAAGGTCTGTATCTGCCAGTGAAATTGTTGATTCCAGAACCAATGCATACAGAAGGTATTTTTTGGTACTGTTCTCATATAATATCAGCTCAAAACGTGCACAACCTCAGCAATCTAATCCGGGCGGTCGTGGACAATTTGGTCCGGGAATGGGTATGCCTCCGGGTGGTATGCCTCCGGGTGGTTTCAGACAAGGCGGAATGCCTCCGGGAGGTTTTGATCATTAGATCCTGAAGATAAGAAATGGTTAGTTAGTGAGTTTTTTTACCACCCTTCGCGGTTTCAGCAACCGGAAGGGTGGCTTTTTTTTATTGCATATTTTCCAAAGCCAGATTAACGGCGTTCAAAACAGGCTGTACTGAAATTTTGCTTCCTACGGCTCCCTCCATCCATTGCTGCGGTATCAGTTTGCCCTGACTGTATATTCGGTTAAGCTCAGCAGCAAATGCCTTATCTTTCAGATATTCCGCCAGCTGAAATTCAATGATGTGACCGTAGGCGTAATTGGGAAGGTATAGGGGAACATCAATCATGTGCGAATAAATGGCCAGAACGGGTTCGTCTTTTATACCAAATGCCGGGGCATAGTATTTATTCCAGATGTCTTTTGCGATGTTGTTCACCGCATCCTTCAGCTGATCCGGGGTAGCTTCGGGATTGGCATAGAGCCACTTCCATGTACCGATATCAACGAGCGATACACCCATGATCTCATAAAGCTGCCAGAAATTATCAAGGTAGTTTAGGTATTCCTGATTTGGATCTTTTTCTTTAAAGCCGAGTAGCGCTAAATCGTTCTTCTGAAACATAAAGGCAAAAGCTTCAGTAAAGGCGGTATTGGGTACACCCCGCAGCATGTAATAATCAACCCCGTGAAGCGAAATGGTCTGCTCCACGTTATGACCAAATTCATGCACGGCAATGTTATAGCCCTTATAATCCATCCCGTTTGAAAATATCCTGGTGCGCAGCAGTGATTTCTGATCTTTTGCTTCGGCACCCCAGGCATGTCCCGATCCGCGTGCCGGATCAACCTGAACCTTCGAGGAAATCGCAGTTGCATCATCAGATGCAAAACCCAGCTTTACGAGTATCGGCCCCAGGTCTTTCTGAACAGCATCGGGATTGGGATACCGTGAACGAGTAGCATTGTCAAGTGTTTCCGCAGGAATTGAGGTGCGCGTCTTAAATCCGTCGTACCAGATGTCAAATGGTTCCAGGCTTCTGCCCAGCCGTTTTCTGATCAGCCCGGCTACCTTCTGTACTTCGGGTGAAGCCAGGTAGGAGGTGAACAGCTGTTCCACATCTTCCAGCGGAATTTCCATGTCACTTTCAAAACACCGGCTAATATAGGTGTTCAGTTGCGGATAGTATGCATCTACTTTTTGTTGTGCATGAAAGTAATCAAGAATCCGGGCATACCGGGTATCGGGTTCCGGAGTTGCCTTTATTTCCGTATTATTTTGGAACACTTTATTGGTAAAAGGATTCCATAAATAACCTGAATCATTAATAACCGTTTCCGGGATTTCCTGGGTAATGATCCGCTTCATCACCTCGTAAAGCATTTGCTGCTTCTGCAATCCATCCGTTTTTCCGTAATTCGACTTGATCTCATCCCTGATGTTCCAATGGCTCAGAAGCTTCATATTCGGCGGAAACAGGGTGCTGCCCTCGTTGCTGAGCAGTTTTCCGGCATAAATGTTGTAATCCGAAATATAAATGCCCGATTTGTTACTGGCATTGGCTACAAGCTGACTTACGTCGGCCGGAACGCGCGAGTCAAAAACATCTCCCAAACGTGCATAGGCCCAGTCTTTCCGGGTCCATTTGCTTTCCAATTCCGCTTTCTCCTTCAGGGTATAATAGGGAAAATTCAGGGTTACCAGGAAAGCAATTTTGTTACCAAAAAAATCATCGGCAAAATGGACATAGGGACTGTATGATCCGAATAGTTCGTCAACCGGGAGCATTTCGCCGATATCCAGGTCGAGCGGTCTGCGTAACCCTACTGCAATCCGGTTGAAATTACCAAATACGATTTCGAAATTATCTGAAATGCGCCGGAATAACCTGTCGAGTTCATTGGTATCACTTATGAAGTTGTTCATACAAAACTCCCTGAATTCAGCATCACTGCCATCGGTTGCCTTCCATAAAAAAGCTGTATTTCTCACGCCCCTGTTGATCCTGTCTTTCTGTGCTTCGCCGGAATTCACCAGCAACGAGTCGATGGTTTGCTGCACGGTGCTTTCCGCGATGAAGGTTTTGAATTCATTCATGGTATCAGTTGTTTTACGGCATTGGCTAAAAAGCACTGCCAGTATTACTAAAACGCAAATCTTGTTCATATTAAACGATATTGGTTAATATTTAAGATCCAGAATATGCTGATGACGGTCAGGTTATCATGGCACACACCACTGCAACCGATGATGCCACGTTGAGTGATTCAACATGGGCCGGACTATTATTGCCCGAAGGGATGGTTATCCGGGTACTGATGCAAGGAACGAGTTCAGCTGATATGCCCCGGGATTCATTGCCAAAAAGAATGATTCCCTTTTCTATTTTACCAATTTCTTTCACGGAGGCTCCTTGCATGAAAGTTCCAAGAATCGGGAATTCTTTGGTTTGATGGTGTTTCTCAAGCAGATCCTTCAGGTCGGTATAGCTTACCTGTACATTGAACAATGCGCCCATTGATGCCTGAATTGTTTTGGGATTATGGATATCCGCGCAACCCGGAGAACAGAAAATCTGATTAATTCCGAACCAGTCAGCTATCCTGACGATGGTTCCCAGGTTGCCCGGATCCTGAATGGTATCCAGTGCAATGGAGAGAGAAGATTCAGTATTAGTATCACCGGCTTCCTCATTGGGCATGCTGAAGACGGCCATTACAGGCGGTGGCGTTTCAAGGGACGTAATTCTTGCCAGGTCTTTGTGATCAGCTTCCAGAATTTCAACACCAGAAAGTGAAGAAATTGATTTGTGTTCATTCAGCCAGGTGCTGCTGGCAACCAGGATTTCGGGAATAACCTTGCTTTTCAGAATGGAGTCTTTGACAATCTTATCGCCTTCAACAACAAATTGCCGGTGAAGAACCCTGAATTTTTTCATCTTGAGCGATGCCAGGTATTTTATTTTGTTCCTGCTAAGCACTTTCCCGTTAAAAAATTATCTTTGCGAAGATAGCAAATTTACCAGCTTAAGCGGTATTGAAAGCATTTCATATTAATCGGCCATTGTGTTTCGTGTTACATATTAGCAGGAGATGCGTTCCGGGGCTTCTTTTCCTGGTTCTTTCCGCATTCTTCTCCTGCTCACCGGCCCGGTATGTGCCTGAAGGAAATTACCTGCTGAGAAAGAATCACATTCAGACGGTTGAGAAGAAGTATTCGGAAGACCAGCTTAAACCCTACTTGCTTCAAAAGCCCAATAAAAAACTGCTGGGTACGCGGTTTTATCTTTTCTTATACAACCTTTCAAATATTGAAAAAGAGCGTTGGCCTCACGGGTGGCTCAGGAAAATTGGTGAAGAACCGGTGATTTATGAACCCGGACTTACCAAAAACAGCACCGGACAGTTGAAGCAATTTTTAGAAAATGAAGGTTATTATCAGGCCGTGGTAAAGGACACTGTGATTTTCCAGGGGAGAGATGCAACTGTTTCCTATGCCATTCAGCTCAATAAGCCATACAAGATCAGAAATATTACCTATTCATTTGAAGACACCGGACTGATCTCTAAAATTCTCCCTGACACTGTTAATTCTGTCTTGTATAAAGGCAAAAATTTTAATAAGGATGAGCTGCAAAAAGAAAGGGTGCGCATTGAAACCTTGATGAAAGAACAGGGTTATTTCCGGTTCTCAAAAGAATACATTTTTTTCAACGCATCCCTGGTACCCGATGAATATGCGGTTGACCTGACCATGAATTTCAAGGAATTTGTGGAGGGTCAGCCCG
>CAYVBH010000201.1:0-7523 GCA_964449015.1 uncultured Bacteroidales bacterium | reverse complement strand
GCGGTTGTTTGACGACAAGCTCAAACTGATTGCAGGAGGCCGGATCGACGGAGTATATGTTCAGAACCGGCAAGGTTTGGATGTGGATTACTTGATCGTGAATGGCACACGTAATGATTCGCCGGCCAATCAGCGCATCACTTTCAGCAAAGGCAACGAAAACAGTGTATCCTGGAGTGCCAATGCCGGTCTTCTATATGGACTATCCGACTATACCGACGTTACCCTTAACCTGGCACGCTCATTCAGGGCGCCATCGCTTGAGGAGCGTTTCAAATACATCGATCTGGGTAATTTTGTCCGGTTGGGCGACCCGGCCCTGGAGCCCGAAAGCGGTTATAATGCCGATCTGGGATTCAGGGTATGGAAACCGGGATTTACCTTCCAGTCAGGGATCTTTGTCAACCGGCTCACCAACCTCATTGTTGAATCTCCGGGTGAATTCATTTATACTTTAAATACAGGTACCGAAGAAGTGGTTACCGATACGCTCCCTGCCCTGGTGAATTCCAATGTTAGCAAAGCATTACTCTATGGCTTCGATTATGAATTACAGGTAAAACTTTATAAAGGATTTGTACTGCTGAATTCAGGCTCTTTTGTCAGGGGCAGGGACACCGAAACCGATGCCAACCTGCCGCAAATACCACCGGCAAACGGTCGCCTGGGTATCAGATATACCCACTCCGGACTGGGATCAGCAGAACTGGCTCTTTCAGGCGCACTGGAACAGGATAAAACATCAGAAAACGAACAGAAGACAGCTGGTTATTCCCGGCTTGATCTGATGTTGAGAACCGACAATATTCATTTGGGGTCAATGGCGCTTCAGCTTTTTGCCGGCATTGATAACATCACCGACAAGAGTTACACCAACCATCTTTCTACCAACCGGGGCAGTATCAGTGTGGAACCGGGACGAAATATTTTTGTGCGAGTGAACCTTTCGTTTTAACCTCGCAGCAACAACTTCCCAACAGGCGATTCTCTCGCCTGCAAGCCGCTGAAACTTATATCCGTGGCTTGTGTCGTTTCATAGGGTTTACAAATTGATAAACCCCGATCAAAACTTAATACTATTTTTGTACCAGTAACCTCAATCAGAAAGTTGGAAACACTTCGGATATTATTTCGTAATTATTCAGGCATAATAATTGCATGAAAAATGCAAAATGAAACCATGTTTAGCATTAATTTGATTTGACATTGAAATCTCTTATTCACCTTAAACATCAACATAATAAAATTTCTATAGCTATGATCGGGAATACCAAAATTACACGCGCGCTCATTTACATCTTGTTATGTCTTACAGCATCCTTTTTAATTGTATCGTGCGAGACCGAAGAAGAGTCCTTTGACGAAGCCCTGCTGATCGGAAAATGGAAATCGGGGACCCTGTATTATAAATATTACGACGATGGCTCAGGTGCTACCTGGGATACCGGTGATGATGTTACAGAAGAAGAAGCCCAGGAATTTACCTGGACCCTGGAGCATTCCGAGCTAACCCACATCCATATTATGGAAATGGGGGGCGTTGTACCGAAAGTATACACTTTAACCGAACTGACAGCAACCACCCTGAAATACAAAGACGATTTTGACAAATCATATTCCTTTACCAAGGCCAACCCGTAAACAGCTTAACCATAAATGGTTACTTTTCCAGGTATAAAAAAATGGTCATGAAAAAACCGGTAAAATCAGTCATCATTGGCATAGTATCATTGCTATTACTGGCAATGTTAGCCATTTGCATTATGATATGGGTTGTTTTCACCCCCGACAAGATAACCCCTATTGTGCGCAAACAAGCGGATAAATTGATTACCTGCCAGTCACAAATAGACAGGGTAGAATTAACCTTTTTCAGCACCTTTCCACGTTTCGGCCTGAAAGTGAACGGTTTTGCACTGATCAACCCGTTTGCCCAGGCAACAAGCGACACCCTGGTATCGGTGGATGAACTTACCGGCGTTGTGGATGCCAAAGCGTGGCTTAAAAGCAAAAACCTGGTGTTAACAGGGTTAAGATTGTCAAACGGCAACATACACGCGTTTACTGATTCGCTTGGCAATTCTAATTATTTGGTTTTTGTCACCGATACCACCGCCCAACCCGAATCTGAAAGTGAAACACCATATGCCTCCATTTACATTGACAATATTAAACTCGATAACATCAACCTCGATTACACCGACGTATCACAAAAACTGAAAGCTGTTGTTCGTGACCTTGTTGCCGACGTTTCCGGAAACATCAGCAACGATCGCATCAAAGGTCATATAAAAATGGACAGGGCGGTTATTTCCTTTGAACACAAGGGCGAAAAATATGTTCAACAGGCCATTACTAAACTGGATATTCCGGTTGAAATGGTCCCCTCGCGCCAATTTATCAGACTCAAAGATGCATCGGTTTCCATTAACGGCCTCGAAATGGTATTGAACGGCACCGTAGAAAACGACACGCTGAAAAAGAACCTGTATATCGACCTCAGCTACCGGTTCCAGTCGTGGCCGATTCGGGAAGTAGTATCACTGATCCCCCCGTCTTACCGTTCGTCCGTTAAAGATATTGATGCCGGTGGCATCATATCCTCCGAAGGGAAAATAAGCGGAATACTAAACGATTCGTTAATGCCACTGGTGAATGTGCATCTGCTGCTCGAAAAAGGGACCTTGACCTATAAGGGCTTTCCTTATCCCCTGCATGATATCAGGGCTGATGTAGACTTCTGCTCCGACTTCAGAACCGATTCTCTTTCCGCCATCAGCATCAACCAATTCAGGGCCAGTACGCCCGAATCTTCTTTAAAAACCAAGGGTAGTGTCGACAACTTTTTATCCGATGCAAAATTTGCGCTGACTACGGATGCCGATCTCATTCTCGAAGAGCTGAATGCGTTGATCCCTGATGAAATGAAAGCCAATCTGAACGGCAGGGCATTCGGCCGCATTGTATCTAACTTCCGATTAAGTCAGTTGCAACAAATGAAGCTTGAAAAAATGAAACTGTCGGGTTCCCTTACACTGGCTGGTTTTCTGGCTACCTACGACAGTCTGTCGTTGCTGACCAGCCGTTCAAAAATCAATTTTGAACTGCCCAACCGGGAAGCCAGTTCGAAGAACACCGGCTTTGCATTCTTTGCCATTGATGCCATCAACCTCGAAGCACGCAAGATAAACGGGTTCCGTGCTGCCATGCAACAGGCCGTGCTTTCACTGGAAACATCCGACATAAGAGATACCACACGTATACCTCATCTGATCTTATCTTTTGACTTGGGATCACTGAAAGGTGAGATGGACACCCTTTCGCTTGTTGTAAACAACCCGAAGGGAAAACTGGGCATTTCTCCGCGGTCCGGTGCTCCGCAACAGCCCGAAATACAGCTTGCCTTTGCAAGCAATGCGCTTAGCACTGCCTTCGGAAATAACAAAGCGGAATTTGAAACCATTAACATTAATGGCGATATTATAAACGACAATTCACAACAGGATATATTCCTGCAATGGATGGCCAAAGGTTTTGTAGATGTGAACCATGGGAGAATATCACTGACAGCCCTTCCCTACCCGGTAGAAATACCATCCATTCAAATGGAATTTGAGCCTGAAGTATTTACCATTCAGGAAAGCAGGATAAAAATCGACAAATCAGACTTTAATTTATCAGGTAGCCTGCACAACATATTGTCCTATTTCAGAGGCGACTCCATTCTGAGGGGCAGATTTGACTTTGTTTCGGATTCCACCAATGTGCTACAACTGATGACACTGACCAACGGAATCGGAAACGAGGAAACAGAAGAAGAAGCCGGCGCAAAAGACGAAACCGACGGCGACTCCACCAATACCGGTCCCTACATGGTACCCAAAGGTATAGACATTCAGCTTCGTGCTGATGTGTATAAAGCCACCTATGGCAAAGACACGGCATCAAACATAAAAGGTGAGGTGAGATTAAACGACGGAATTCTGGTGCTCGACGGGCTCACCTTCTCCACACCGGCTGCCCGGATGCAGCTCACAGCCATGTACAAAACGCCACGAAGAAACCACCTTTTCCTCGGCATTGACTATCATATGCTCGATGTGGAAATTGAAGAACTGCTGACCTTGATCCCCGATATCGACACGCTGATGCCCATGTTACGGTCGTTCCGCGGCAAAGCCGAATTCCATGTGGCTTTGGAAACCTATCTTGATTCGCTGTATAATGTAAAAAAGTCAACTATACGCGGTGCATCCTCGCTCTCCGGCACGGACCTGGTGTTGCTTGACGGGGAAACATTTACCGAAATTGCAAAAACGCTCAAATTCAACAGAAAAACCGAAAACCGCGTAGATACATTATCAGCGGAGTTCACATTGTTTCGTGACGAAATTGATGTTTATCCCTTCCTGATTGTCATGGATAAATACAAAGCAGTGATAGGCGGGCGGCATAATTTCGATCTGAGCTTTGATTACAACATTTCGGTAGTTGACTGCCCTTTGCCTATAAAACTAGCCATTGATGTCAGGGGAACGGCAGACGGAATTAAATATGTACCACTCACTGCAAGCAAATATCCCGAATTTTACCGTCCAAAGAGAAAAAATGTCGTAGAAAACAAGCAACTTGAATTGCGCAAAATGATACGCGAGTCACTGACACAAAAGGTCATTAGGTAAGGAAAATCGTTGTACCTTACAATTAAAGCCGTTTTACCGATGCTAAATACTTGCTGGTATTCCAACAGATCCAGCGGAACTTTTCACTGTTAAATTTTAGACAAACAAGTTCAAACCGGCATCTTCGGTACGTTCCAGGTAGGTGGCCACGCCGCCTATCTGAACGCCATCAATCAACTCTTCGGCTTTAACGCCCATCACGTCCATCGACATCTGGCAGGCCACCATCTCAACACCGCTTTGCAGCGCAGCCTGGATCATGTTCTCGAGTGTGTCAACATTTTTGTCTTTCATCACCATGCGCATCATTTTACTGCCCATGCCGGCCATGTTCATTTTCGAAAGGCCCAGTTTCCGGCTCGATTGCGGCATCATCATACCGAACATCTTACCAAACAAGTCTTTTTGAACAGCCGGTTTCTGCTGACGCTTGATCACGTTCAAACCCCAGAAGGTAAAGAATATAGTTACTTTTTTACCCGAGGCAACCGCACCGTTGGCAATAACAAAGGTAGCCAGTGCCTTATCCAGGTCATCACTGAAACAGATCAGTGTGGCCGCATTACCGCCTTGCCGTGAACCTGATTTTATCAAAGGTTCTCCCTTGCGCACTATGGCCGTGATTTGGGCACCATCCTGGGTAAGTTCCACAAGTTCATTACCTGTAACGTTGGCCCAGGCTTTCACATCTTTGTAAAAGCCGGCATCGGTAGCCTTAACCTTTACAGCCTCCCCAACATCAAGCTTGTCGATGGTTTGCTTGAGCTTTAAAATCGGACCGGGACATTGCAACCCGCATGCATCCAGCTCCTGTAGCTTTTTCACATCAACCGGTTTCAAAGCAGCCTTTTCTTTGGCACCCTGGTAAATATGATCATCATGCCCGATGTAATCGTTGGCAAAAATGTCTTCATTGCTTTGTTTCTGGCTTGCTGTTTCAAAGGTTTTCAAACCACCCGACAAGTTAAAAACTTCGGTAAAACCGCTCTGCATCAATATCCTGCAAGCTACATGAGCCCTTAAACCAACCCCGCAGAAAACAATCAGCCTTTTGTCGCGGGGGATTTCTCCTGTATGCTGCCTGATTTCATCCAAAGGAATATTAACCGCGCCTTCAATGGTTCCCAATTGAAACTCATCGCGGGTGCGCACATCAATCAAAAAGGTATCCTCTGAAGGACAGACTGCCACTTCGCGCCATGAAACCACCCGGGTAAGCCCCTCAAGAATGTTCTGGGCTACCATACCGGCAATATTCACCGGATCCTTGGCCGAGGAATATGGTGGAGCATAGGCATGCTCTATCTCGGCAAGATCGTATACCGTTGCCCCATTTTGTATGGCACTGGAAAAAATATCGATACGCTTGTCGACACCATCAAAACCCACAATTTGTGCCCCCAGTAAACGGCCCGTATCGGGTGCAAATGAAATTTTTATGGACATGGGTACCGCGCCCGGGTAGTAGCCTGCATGCGATGATGAATGGGTGATGGAATCGATATGCGGAATATTCATTTTCCCCAGCAGCTTTCCCGACACGCCCGTTGAAGCAACAGTTACGTCAAATACCTTGGCAATGGCTGTATTAATTGAGCCCGTATAGGTTCTGAAATTTCCCTTGTAAATATTATCCGCCACAATGCGGCCTTGTTTGTTGGCCGGACCTGCCAGGTAGGTGATCATGCTGGTTCCGGTAACCGGGTTTTTATATTCAATGGCATCACCCAGCGCGTAAATATCCGCGTCAGTAGTTTGCAGGAATTCGTTTACCACAATACCCCCTGTTTGTCCAATTTGCAAGCCCGCCTCTTTGGCCAGCCTGCTGTCGGGTTTCACCCCAATGGACAGGATGACCATGTCCGTGGTGATCGACCGGGAAGAGTTCAACCTGACCTGCAACCGGTCGTTTTCCTTTGCAAATGAAGCTACGGCTGTGTTCAGGTAAAACTCCACATTCTTGGTTTTCAGGTGCTGATGCACCAGTGCCGCCATGGAATAATCGAGCGGCGTCATCACCTGCTCGGCCATTTCTACAATAGTAACCCGCAATCCATACTGATGCAGGTTCTCAGCCATCTCCAGTCCGATAAATCCTGCCCCAACCACCACGGCATGCCTGGGATTCTTTTCAGTAATATACTTTTTAATCTTATCGGTGTCAGGCACATTGCGCAGGGTAAATATGCCTTCCTGGTTTATACCCGGTAGTGGCGGTTTAACCGGTTCCGCTCCTGGAGATAATACCAGCTTATCGTAATGCTCGGCATAGGTGTTGCCGGTGCGCAAATCCTTTACGGTAACTTCTTTGGTCCCTCGGTTTATAGAAATCACTTCGGAAAGAACCCGGACCTCAAGGTTAAAACGCTTACCAAACGATTCAGGAGTTTGCACAAAAAGCTTATCGCGGTCACTGATGGTACCACCTATGTAGTAGGGTAACCCGCAATTGGCATAGGAAATATATGCTCCACGCTCAAAAATGATGATCTCACTGGCTTCATCCAGCCGCCTGAGACGTGCTGCCGTTGTGGCGCCACCGGCAACTCCTCCAACAATCAGGTACTTCATAGTATTTGTTTTATTAATGCTTATGTTACTAAGTTACTCACAACCTGTGAATCTAGTCACAAAAATAAAACAAATATATATTTCTACATATGACAATAATTAGGTTTCTAGAGAAATCACCTCGGGTGTAACCTGGGCGATCCGGATCGGTATGCCTCAGGAATATCTGAAATGCCGTTGCCATTGGTATCGGGCTTTTGCTGCAGGTACCACAACAGGGCCATCCATTCCTTGATTTCCTGAACGCCTTCAACAGCCGGATCAGCATCG
>CAYVBH010000200.1:0-7549 GCA_964449015.1 uncultured Bacteroidales bacterium | reverse complement strand
TGTCGATGACCAGACTGGGGAAGCGGGCCTGGCTGTATATCCAGGGATCGTTGGCCACTTCTACCAGCTTATTCCAGAAACTAAGATGATTGTCGGCAATGTTCATTTCAGCAACATTCTGAACAAACTGCCCCTTGTCGAACAACTTACCGATAATGCCCACCGAAAAGTCACCTGTGGTTGTATTGGAATTGCCTCCGATATAATCGGTAACCAGGATGCAGCGTCCGAGATCTTTGATTATTTCGTCAACGCTCCTTTGGCCTGGCGGGATGATCAGGTTGGTAATGGAGCCTGAGGTAGGTTCCCATCCCAGCTTGCGGCTGTAGTACCAGTCGACCAGAAACTCATTGACCTTTCCTTCTGATATGAGATCGCGCTTCCGCGTGGGGAATCCGTCATCGTCATAAAGCCTCGATCCCAGTCCTCTGGGAATAAACGGGTCCTCCTGAACAGTCAGCAGTTTACTGCCAAATTGTTGTCCCTTTTTATCAGCCAGGAACGATCTTTTCTGCTGGATGTTGCCTGCTGCCATCGGATTCAAAAGTCCACTCAAAATCCTTGAGGCTCCCCGGTTCTCAAGTATTACCGGAAGGGTTTCGGTCGATATTTTTTTGCCTCCCATCAAATCAAATGTTCTTTGGGCAGCCTTTATACCGATTTCCTGCAACGGGGGAAGATCGGTTTTATAACGGCAACTAACATAATGATAGCCGTTGGGTCGCCTGTCTCCTTCATCCTGTAAAGTCATGGATGCACCTATAGAGTAGTTGGTACCCTTGTTGAAACCTTCAAATCCGTTGCTGGTTTTGGTAAAATCTTCCCAGCTGTCATCATTTTCTCCTGCTTCAACAGAAATTACTTTTTCCCCGCCGCTTTTCAGGCAGGCATCTTCAACAGCTTTTGCCATGGCATGCCGTTCTTCGGGTGTAAGTTTCCCGAAGTCGGGATCCGTCTGTTGCAGATCCACTGTTGCTCTTCCGCTATAATACTTCGGGTCGGGCAGCGTGCGGAACGGATCTTCCTCCATGATCCGGGCATTATCAATCAGATCGGTAATGAAGCCTTCCAGGGTAGATTTTCGGAAATCGGGAGTAGATTTGCTTGCATACCTGTTCTCATAAAACACCTCGAGATACAGGCCCTGTGTTGTTGCTTCTTTAATAATTTCGGGTTTTCTTTCGCGGTAATTGATCTCTACTGATCTTCTTTTGGAGATATTTACCTTGCATTCCTTTGCCCCGGCTTTTAAAGTCTGGTCAATCACCCAGCCGGCCAGTTCGCGGAATTCCTGTTGCTGATCTTTACTGTAGCTCATGACCGGCCTCCTTTCTGCTGGGTACCCCCAACGGTTAATGATTTTACCAAACATGTGGGCATGCCGAAACCTACGGGTACTCCCTGTCCACTTTTGCCGCATTGTCCGGCACCTCCCTGGTGCATCACCAGGTCATTGGCAACCATAGTCATATTGGCCAGCATTTTTGGTCCGTTGCCCATGATATTCACGTCCTTGATCGGAGATGTGAGTTTGCCATTTTCAATCAAACGGCCTTGTGAGACATAAAAGGCAAAATCACCTTCTCCTATTTTCACCTGTCCGTTACTTACGTCTTCAACATAAATGCCATTACCTGCCTGTTTGATTACATCTTCAGGTGTGGCCTGCCCGCCCAGCATATAGGTATTTCGCATACGTGGCACGGGATAGTTCTGGAAATCCTGCCTGCGGCCATTTCCGGTAGGCTTCACACCGTAGTGTTTTGCCGAAATCCTGTCGTGTATATAACTTGTAAGAATGCCGTTCTCAACCAGCATGGTTTTTTGTCCCGGAATGCCTTCATCGTCTACATTAATACTTCCGGCGAGGTTCATGTTGGTTCCGTCGTCGATGATGTTGATAAAGGGTTCTGCTACTTTTTTACCCAGCATGGTGCTGTAGGTTGAGACCTTCTTGCGGTTGAAATCAGCTTCCATGCCGTGGCCAATGGCTTCATGAAGCAGAATGCCGGTCACTCCCGGACCCAGAACCACAGGTACTTCACCTGCAGGAGGCTGAATGGCATCGAAAAGCTTCAGGGCGTTGTGAACTGACATGGATGCTATTTCTTCAAGAACTTTCTCGTTATAATAAGAAAACTCACGGCGGCCGCCCAGATTCCAGAATGCCTGTTCCCGTTTGCCATTTCTTTCGGCAACCACGGAGGCGTATAGATAACCCGAAGGGATCAGATCCTCTGCCAAAACTCCGTCACTGGTAACAATCAGAACGCGCTTTACATTGTTGGAAAAGCCGGCATTGACTTTCACAATTTCAGATGACAGTGAAAAACATTTCTGATTCAGACTTTGAATCAAAGGCAGCTTTTCTTTGGCGGGATAACCATTGAAATCGGGACTCACAGGGTAGTAGTTTCCGATATTTGGCTTAGAGAAAGAAAGGCTTACAGCAGATGCGCTCATATTGCTAATGGTTGAGGCAGTTGCGGCTGCCGAGAGCATCGATTCTTCAGTAAGTTCCTGTGTGTAGCCATAACCTACCTGGTCGCCCTTAACTGTGCGGATGCCTACGCCCAGGCTGATATCGCCACTTGACTGGTTTACCTTGCCGTCTTCGAGGCCCAGGTAGTTTGATAAGGTGAATTCAAAATACAGGTCGGCGAAATCGCCGCCTTTCGATAGTGCTTTAGCCAGTAATTTCTGGCAGAGTGCTTCGTCAATCCCGAATTCTTTCAGAAAGTAACTGCCGGGAATTCGAGTGTCCAGCCAGGTACTTGCATCAAGCTTAGGGAGTAAAAAAAAGGTACCGCCAGCCATGGCAGCACCTTTAAGAAATTTCCTACGGTGAATGGGTTTCATTTTGAGCGATTAAAAAATCGATGATCTAAGTTATGCACATTTTCCCGTAATCGAAATACCTATGACAATTTGTAACAATATTTAACAGAAGTAATGACAGATACTCCTATCAGGCATTATTCCAAAAACAGAATGCAGAACGGTGTGTCATTGCGGGGCCTGCCTGTGGGTAGGATGGGAGGTACGACCGAAACGCGTTATTGCGAGCCTGCCTACCGGTAGGCAAGCTGGCATGCCTGAAACGCGTCATTGCGAGCGATAGCGAAGCAATCTTTTAAGCAGCAACAAAAAAATCAGATTGCTTCGCTTCGCCTGCCTGCCGGTAGGCAGGCTCGCAATGACGGCTACATCTCAATGGCTCTTCTACAGAAAAGATGTTGTCCTAAAAGGCTCGTAATGACGGATATTTATTAATGGCCCTGCTACAAAAAGAAGAGCGCAGTCGGGAGACTGCGCTTAGCATTTTTTAAAGACCTTGCTTATTTTCTTCAGGGTGAATTCACATAGTATATTTTGTAATCAACCTCACAATCAAATCATTCAGCAGTTCCGCCTCGTAATCACCCACGGTGGCTTCGATGTGTTCTCCGCCAATGCCGCTGTCGTTGGTGATGAAAACATAGGTTCCGTTGGTGGTTGTGGCAAAGAACCTGAACAGGAACTCGGTGTCTTTATTGACCCCACTTGCGGAAACCGGGATGATTTTTATCCCTTTCGCTGCCGTATTCCGGATGGTTTTGTTGAGTTCATTCACAATGGCATCACTATGATGGGGCGGCGCATCGAGCAACAGAAACAACAGACGTGCCCTTGCATCTTCACTCCAGCTTAGCTGAGTAATGGCAGTACCAAGGGCAGTATGAACCGCTTCCTCATAATCTCCGCCACCGTCAGCCGATTGATTGTTAATGAATGCGTGGGTCAGTTGCAGATTGGCTGAAAAGGGTGAAACACGGGTAAGGAATTCATCTCCCTCATCGCGGTAAAATACTGAACCAACACGCAATGAAAGCTGGTTGTTAAGGTCTTTGGTGCGACTTATTACATCGAGTAATTCTGATTTCAGATATTCGATTTCATCACCCATCGATCCGGTTGCATCCACAACAAAAAGAATGTCGGCATTCATCAGCTTATTACCGGTTGTTGCAACTACTACTTCGTTCACGTCTTCGTCATAAGTCTTGGGATCTACAACAGTTATTTTCTGGTTCTGGTAGCTGACTATTGCTTTTACATTGCCCTGATCCTGTCCGTTGATATTCAGCCACAATTCAGCCCTGCCTTCATTGTCGGTTCGTGTTTTCCAAATCTCATCCCCGTTCAGGTTTTCAAGTTTCACTTCGCAGTCGATCAGTGGCTTTGACATGATATCGGTAACCAGGAAAGAATACCTGGTAGCCATGTAAAATTTCCAGTTTTCCTGTGCTTTATTGAAATCTTCATTCTGACCCAGGTTTAACCAGAAATCCCATTCAGTCAGGTCATTCCATTCAGCAGCTGTAATTTGTCCCGGTTCTACCGGTTGTATTTGAGCAGAATCGCCATCACCCTTAGAAGTCCCCGATCCTCCTGATCCTCCTGATCCTGACAAACCATATTCAGAATAAATGCCCGGTACGCCTCCATCGATTTTATCGGGTGATGCTGAACCCCCTCCGTCTTCGGTACAGCGGATCATAACAAGGGCAAGCAAGAATGCCATGGCAATCAACGCATGTTTTTTCATAGTTGTAGTTTTATTGAATAACTACCTGTTAGATAGCGTTGGAGTTAAAAAGGTTGCGCAGGCGGATATTTTTTACTTCATTTTCTTCTATTGTGGCTAACGTAAAGTTACCGGTCCCTGCCGGTCCGGGGTTTACAACCATTGTGTGGCCTATGTGATCAACTGCCCGGCCCTCATGGATGTGCCCGGTAAAACAAACAAGCGGTTGGTACCTTTCAATAAATGTCCGGATGATTTTACTTCCCACATGAAATCCGGGTGACACGGCATCATTCAGTGTATTATACGGCGGCTGGTGCGAAATCATCAATAAGGGCTCTCCGGCGGGTATTGAGAGCGCACCGAGAATGGCCTCATATTCTTCCTCGGAGTATTCATTGGGCGTTCTGCCGGGACAGGGGAGGGAACCGCTCAGTCCCACCAGCGTATAGTTGCCGAACTTTTTTACTGAGGCATTGAGTGAAATCCCTTCTGCGACAAGGTATTTTTCCGCTTCGGGGTAATCACAGTTACCGGTTACTGCATAAATGGCAGGTATTTTACCACGTAACTGAAGCATAATCTCTTCCATTTCCTTTTTCTTTCCGAAATGGGTATTGTCGCCGCAGAGCAACAGCAGATCAGCCGATTCAAGCTCCGGGGCCAGGGAGGGCAGTATGTTTTTCTTTCCATGCAGGTCGGTAATGGCAATGATGTTCATATTACCTTAAAGTTATTGCGGATCTACATCAAGCGTACATTGTACAGCCCGGAATTCCGGTTTTCCGGTCATTTCCCGGGTGCAGGCCAGAATCTGATTTTTTACGGTTGCCAGGTTTCCTCTTTCAATTTTTACCAGCAGGGCTTTCAGGTACAGGTTTTGAACTCTGCTCACCAAAGGGTACTCAGGGCCCATTACCGTTTCTTTTATTGAAGTGTGAAGTTGTTGTGCCAGAAAGCCTGCCGCTTGGTCAAGTGTTTCCTGTATCCGGTGCTTCAGGATGATTTTAACCAGCCGGCTGAAAGGAGGATAGCGGAATCTGTTGCGTTCCTCAAGCTGGTCGGCATACATAGCCTTGTAATCATTGTGAACCACCTGGTTGATGACCGGGTGATTGTGGCTGGAAGTTTGTATGATCACTTTACCCCTGCCATTTTTTCTGCCGGCTCTTCCGCTTACCTGTGACATAAGCTGGTAGCTTCTTTCATAAGCCCTGAAATCGGGGTAATTGAGCATGGTATCGGCATTCATGATTCCCACCAGTTTCACGTTGTCGAAGTCGAGGCCTTTTGATACCATCTGTGTTCCCACCAATATATCCGACTCCTTCATTTCAAACCGGGCTATCAGCCTCTCATAGGCCTTCCGGCTGCGGGTGGCGTCGAGATCCATCCGTTCAATCCGGGCCTGCGGGAAGAACAGGGCAATTTCTTCTTCTATTTTTTCGGTGCCAAACCCTCTCATTTTGTGGCTGCCCTGGTTGCAAACCGGGCATACCGAAGGCACCGGAGTGCTGTAGCCACAGTAATGGCAATAGAGCCGGTTGCTCTTTTTATGGTAGGTAAGACTCACATCACAATGGCGGCATCTGGGAATATCGCCACATTCACCACATTCAAGGAACAGGGAAAAGCCACGCCGGTTCTGGAACAGGATAACCTGTTCCCCGTTTTTCAAAGCTTCTTCAATACCGTCAAGCAAAGCAGGAGAAAAATTGGATTGCATTTGTTTGCGACGCCTGAGCTCGTGCGTGTTAACGACTGCTATTTCCGGAAGCTGCAAATCGAGGTAGCGCTCGTTGAGTTCAACCAGGCTGTATTTTCCGGTTTTGCAGTTATAATAGGTTTCTACCGAAGGAGTGGCTGTTCCCAGCAAGGTTTTGGCTCCATGTGTTTTGGCCAGCATGATGGCCGTGTCACGGGCATGATAACGCGGGGCAGGGTCGAATTGCTTGTAAGTGTTTTCATGCTCCTCATCAACAATAATGAGCCCCAGGTTGCTGAAAGGAAGAAAAACGGAAGAACGAACCCCAAGTATTACCTGAATGTGATGATCACCAGGCTTGCCTCCATCCAGCAGGTTTTTCCAGGTTTTAATCTTTTCCGAGGTGCTGTACTTTGAATGATAAACTGCAATACGCTCACCGAAAACGGCTTTTAATCGCGAGATCATTTGTGTGGTGAGCGCAATTTCAGGAAGCAGGTACAATACCTGCTGTCCCCTTGAAATGACTTCATGAATCAGGTGGATGTAGATCTCGGTTTTACCACTTGAAGTGACTCCGTGCAGCAGAGTAACATCCGAGGTTTGGAAGCTTTCCCTGATTTCGTCAAAAGCACGTTGCTGTGAAGGATTCAGCTCAGAAAGGTTGCGGAATTCAGCAGCAGCTGTTTTTTTTGTCCGCGATTTGGTTTCCAGCTTCAGTTGCGCAGGGATAGCCGCTTTAAAAACTTCACCGCGGGCACACAAATAATACTCGCTGATCCATTTCCACAAGGCTAGCTGTGATTCGAACACGACAGGATGGGAATCGATGACAGATAGAATTTCTTTTACCTCGTAATCTTCAGGTTTCTGATGGTGAATCCGGGTAACCAGGGCGGTATATACCTTTTTTTTGCCGAATTGAACGGTAACCCGCATGCCAGGCTTCAATACGGCTGCCTGGTCAGCACTTAGGGCATAGGTAAAGGTTCCGTGCAGGGGCAGGGGCAGCAGGAGATCGGTATAATAGCTTTCGGCCATGTCATGCTTGGGTAAGTATGCGGTGATGCGCAGGCAGCACCTGCAGGTGGAATGGTCGTCATGTCCGGCATCCGGTAAGAGATGCCGGCGACATCAGATAAGCACTTCGGCCAGCCTCAGCAGGTTCCTGTCGACGTCCTTGTCCATTTTTACTGTTTTATTTAGCGGTACATGGACAATTTCGTTGTTTACCAAACCGATCATGATGCTTTTCTGATCATCGAGCAATGCATCCA
>CAYVBH010000199.1:0-7567 GCA_964449015.1 uncultured Bacteroidales bacterium | reverse complement strand
CCTTTGATCTCCACCTTTTCATTTACAACCAGGGCAGGGGTAGCCATGATGTTGTATTTCATGATGTCTACAATGTCCTCAACTTTAGTAATGTTAGCGCTAAAGCCGTTTTGCGCCACCACTTCGCGGGTAAGTTTTTCAAGTGTTTTGCACTTGGGGCAACCTGTACCTAAAATTTTTATTTCCATTTCAAATATTTTTGTTTAATTGTCAAATTGTACACTTGTTCAATTGCCGAAATATTAATTCATCGTGATGAAGATGTGCAGGATGAGGATATTTCTTTAACTGAAAGTTCTACTTTGAAAAACATTTCCATTGTCCTTTTAGCTTCCTCCCAGGTTTCATGGTTAATGCAATATTTGATATAGGGTGGATTGATTTCACCCTGTATCAGACCTGCTTTCTTCAATTCCTTCAAATGCTCCGATAACGTTGAGCGGGCAATGGGTAATTCTTCAGCCATATCGCCACTGTAACAACATTTATTTGCATTCTTAATCAAGAAATCAAGAATAAACACCCGAACCGGATGGGATAGCGCCTTGGCATACCGGGCAACCTTATCCTGCTGTTCTGATAAATAACTGGTTTTGGTATTTTCCATCATTTAGTATTTCGTCTAAAAACGAAACAAAGATAATTTATATTTTCAAAGAAGACATCATTTCGGACAAATTTTTTTTGGGGTTTTAGTTTTGATTATGGTGTCATTACAGCACTGTCAGATTACAACTGAATGCCTGATAAATTGTATGAAATCCGATACGAAGAGCATGTTTCGGATAAGGTTTCACATGGATTCGGTTTGGGGTATAGGTATCCGAACATGAACAAGTTTTGGGATGCCGTGGGCGTCTTTTTCGAGGTGAATCTATGACATTAAGGATCCCCTAAAAGAAGGTTTTCTTTTTGTATTCCAGGTATCCGGGAAACCGGTTCAACAATTCCCGTTCCTCCAGGTGTCTCCAGAAAAGCACGTTGGTAATAAAAACTACGGCTAAAACATAAACCCAATACCCTCCTGAATACAGCGGCATTCCAACCAGCCACAGGATAAATGCCAGGTACATCGGATGTCTGATTTTCGAATAGATGCCATGGGTAATAAGATCTCCCTCATAGCTCTCCAGTGCCCTGATGGTTAAAAGGGCGGTTATAAAAACAGCAATGGCTGCCATAACAAGAACCAGTCCTGCATAACGTACAATTCCCGGAAGGATGATTCCGCCCGGATCATCAGTACACAGCCAAAACCACGAGCCCCATAACAGGAACATGTTGATGAAAACAATTACAAAAGTAAGTTTCGTAGCGCGGATCACTTTTTTATGCTTCAGAATCTCATAAATGGTTCGGATCAGATGTGTTGTGATGCAAACCACAACAAACAGGTAAAATTGATTTTTGTCCATTTCAAAGGGTTTATTTGAATATGGTAAAAGGGATCAGCATGGGTACTTCTTTCTGGTATTGCAAGTATGAATCTCCAAATTCAGCCACAAGTTTCTTTTCTTCAAGAATGGTTCCAATAAAAATGTAAATGGTTAATACCGAATTTGCTACAATATCCGAAACCCTGAAGGTCTGGCACCATAAATAAATAATCAGCGCAAGATACATGGGATGCCTGACCAAACCCAGCAAGCCGCTTTTCTTTATTATATCACCTCCGGATGTTGAAGACGTATTTTTGAAATTCAGGATCTGGCGGATTCCAAAAAACGAGAGGGAATCATAATCAAAGAAAAAGGCCTTGGCAAACATCAGCAAGGCACCATACATCAGTATGTAACGTATGACCGACCAGGGCGGATCATAGGTGATGATCACCTCACTGGCCAGTTTGCCTGTATAGCGCAATACAGGGATAATCAAAACGATTGAAAGAATGACATAGAATAGCCTGTAGAAGGCAAATCCACCTTTTAGAATCCGTTTCATCCAATTGGTGAAGCCGATGCTGATCAGGTAACTGTGCAGGGCACAGTATGCGGCCCATACGATGGCAATAACAACGAGATTGGTCATGGAGTATAGGGTGAATGAATTTTGGTTTATTGGGAATTTCCGTTCAAAGATCAGAAAAAAACATCACGTCTGAAAGTGATACATCAGTAATGTTTGGCAAAAGATCAATTCAGCCTGTTTCCGCTATATCGCAATTTTAATTATCTTGCGGGCTCTAATACAGATATTTTATCACAATGAATTCTTTTAATGTTGCTCTTATTGGCTGCGGAACCGTTGGCGGCGGCGTGGTTAAAATCCTCAGTGAAATGAACCATACCCTGAATGAACGTGCAGGAAGACCTGTAAGAATAGCCAAAATAGTAGAGCTAAATCCGGAGAGCGCTATGCAGCGGTTCGGAGTTGCAAAGGAAGCGTTTTGCGGAGGAGGAAAGAAACTAACCGTTGATGAAGCCAATAATTACATCAAAGAAATTCTGAACGATCGCAGTATTGATTTGATAGTTGAAACGGTTGGTGGTACCGGTGATTTTGTTTATAACCTATGTGTTAATGTTTGCAAATCGGGCAAACATTTGGTTTCAGCCAACAAGGCACTTCTTGCCGAACGTGGGAAGGCCATATTCAAAGCCGCCGAAGAAAATAATGTCTCGGTAGGCTTTGAGGCAGCTGTTTGCGGTGCCATTCCCATTATTAAAACCATTAAGGAGAGTTTCACAGGTGACCAAATAGTATCCGTTTCGGGTATCCTTAACGGGACCAGCAATTACATCCTCTCGCGCATGATTGATGAAAACCTGAGCTTTGATCAGGCATTGACTTTTGCGCAAAAGGCTGGTTATGCCGAAGCCGACCCGACACTCGACATCAGCGGGGGTGATGCAGCCCATAAACTGATCATCCTGATGAAACTGATCTTTGGTATTGACGTTACCATGGAGGAGCTCAAATACCAGGGAATACAGCATATTTCAAATACCGACATGGACTATGCCCGCGAAATTGATGCGCGTTTCAAGCTCATCTGTTTTGCACGGCACGATGGGGAATATATATTTGGAGGCGTTTGTCCCATGATGGTGAAAAGCGAAAACATCCTCTCGGGTGTGAACGGAGCCACCAACGCCATTCGGGTTATTAACAAATACTCGGGGAAACACATCCTGATCGGTGCGGGGGCAGGTTCAACCGAAACGGCAAGTTCTATTGTAGCAGACATATTATTTATTGCCCGATACAACGACCGAATGAACCGGGTGTTGCCCATGGGAAATCTGAAATTCAAAGGATTGAAAGATTACACACTACCTTATGTGATCACCTTTGAAACCGAGGATCGACCAGGTATTACGGGTTTGGTAACTACTGAAATCGGCAGGCAGAATATCAATATTTATACTGTGACACATAACCGGCATGTTTCCGACAAAGCGCTATTTTCCATCGAAACACAGGCTTGCACGCTCCAGCAGATTAATACGGCCATTTCGGAAATCAAAGCCAAGGGAATTCTGAAATGTGACCCTGTAGTGTATCCGATATTGTATTAACCGATATTTATCGGGCAATCAGACCAATTATCAGTACTGATTGTGGCGCTCCTTACCTGCCAACTTCAGTCTTGTCTTTTTTATTGTAAAAACAAGTATGTAGAAGATAAAAACGGAGACCATATTCAACAGGATCAATGCCACAAATCCTTTTCCATAAATGAACAAAATGGAGCAGGCCAGCATGACAGTATTCAGCACGATGGCCATTCTCCAGGAACTGTTACGCAACGCTTCATATTCTTTCAGTTCCGTTTTTTCCTTTGCAAAAGCAAAGAGGAAAAAGCCGGCTAAAAAACACAGCATCATGATCTCTTCATAAATATTGGTCCTCATGATGGTGAAATACTTGGTCTGAATGTAGGATGACTGTATTGCCAATACCGGAATCTTCAGATGCATCCGGTGAATCTGGTTAATAATTACCAATATCAGGCCTGACAAAAGAAACACGCCTCCTACATATTTGAACTTATAGGAAATCATCATAATGCGATGTTGTCATCTTTCTCGCAATTGCAGACCAAAACCGCAATCAATACACCTGTAATCAATAGTCTCATCTTGATGGCAGTTTTTTAGAATTTAATAAAAAGGCTCAGTAATTCTTTAAACACGTAACATAGATACTCATTTTTTGCGTAAATATCAAGAGCTTTTCGCCAGAAGGAAGTAAAATATCATAAGCACCGACTTACCATTTGAATGCCAAAAGATGAAAGCATGTACAATGTTAAAAAACCAATCTGTTATTTTACAAACAAAGAACTAAAAGCAGTATTTTTGATTTTCTAAAATCATAAAAAAATATGAGTTATACGCATGAAGTTGAAGGTATGATTTGCGTTGCGCAAGGAGCAAATCATGGCCCTGCACCCATTCCCGAAGAAGGTAAATGGGTAAAAGCAAAAGAAGTCAAGGATATATCCGGCTTAACGCACGGCATTGGATGGTGCGCACCACAACAGGGCGCGTGCAAATTAACCCTGAATGTGAAGGATGGAATTATCCAGGAAGCATTGGTTGAAACCATAGGTTGCACCGGAATGACACATTCTGCTGCTATGGCATCTGAAATTCTTCCCGGAAAAACGATTCTTGAAGCTTTGAATACCGATTTGGTTTGTGATGCTATTAATACAGCCATGAGGGAACTCTTCCTTCAGATTGTATATGGGCGTACGCAAACCGCTTTCTCGGAAGGAGGCTTACCAATCGGAGCCGGTCTTGAAGATCTGGGAAAAGGCTTGCGCGGAGTAACCGGAACATTATACGGTACGTCTGCCAAAGGTCCTCGTTATCTTGAAATGGCCGAAGGTTATATTACAAAAATCGGACTGGATGCCGGTAACGAAATTATCGGTTACGAATTTGTCAACCTGGGGCGCATGATGGATATGATAAAATCGGGAACGGATGCCAATGAAGCACTTAAAAAAGCATCGGGCAAGTATGGACGCATCGATGAAGCAGTTAAAATTATTGACCCACGTAAAGAATAGGAGGAATAAGCTATGCCATTGTTTGAAAGTTACGAAAGACGAATTAAACAAATTAACCAGGTGCTTAATTCGTACGGTATTTCTTCTATTGAAGAGGCCAGGTCCATTTGTGATCAAAAAGGTGTTGATGTTTACAAAATAGTGAAGGATATCCAACCCATTGCTTTTGAAAATGCCTGCTGGGCCTATATTGTGGGGGCAGCAATTGCCATTAAAAAAGGTCAGACTCAGGCTGCCGACATTGCAGCTACATTAGGCGAAGGATTGCAGGCTTTTTGTATACCGGGTTCGGTTGCCGACGACCGCAAGGTTGGTATCGGACACGGTAATCTTGCAGCCATGCTCTTGCGTGAAGAAACCAAATGTTTTGCATTTTTAGCCGGACATGAATCGTTTGCCGCTGCTGAAGGAGCCATTGGAATTGCCAAATCTGCCAATAAAGTGCGCAAAGAGCCTTTGCGTGTTATCCTGAACGGATTGGGCAAGGATGCAGCCAAAATTATTGCCCGGATTAACGGTTTTACATACGTTCAAACACAATTCGATTATTATACAGGCGAGCTAAAAGAAGTACAACGCATCACCTATTCAAAAGGCGATCGCGCCAAAGTAAATTGCTATGGTGCGGATGATGTACGTGAAGGCGTTGCCATATTGCACAAAGAGGGAGTTGATGTATCCATTACCGGAAACTCAACAAATCCAACCCGTTTTCAACACCCTGTGGCCGGAACATACAAAAAAGAATGTGTTGAACAGGGTAAGAAATATTTCTCGGTTGCTTCGGGCGGTGGTACAGGTCGTACATTGCATCCCGACAATATGGCTGCAGGTCCTGCTTCATATGGAATGACCGATACCATGGGCCGTATGCACTCCGATGCCCAGTTTGCAGGTTCTTCCTCAGTTCCGGCACACGTAGAAATGATGGGATTAATCGGAATGGGTAACAACCCCATGGTTGGCGCCTCTGTTGCAGTAGCCGTAGCGGTTTCCCAAGCCTGATATTTCGTAGAGATTATTACAAAGTTGGCAGGTTATCCCTGCCAATTTTGTTTTATGCAATATTCATATACCGACAAGTCATTGCTAAATTCTGCCTAATAAATATTTGGCTTTAAGTTCTTTTAAAAGTTCATGGTATTATTCATGCACGCCATGTCCTACAACTTCTTCCTCGATTTTTTCAAACTGTTTGTAAATCTCATCCTGCTTTGCCTCGCTCAGGCTCCTGCATGCCATGGGGAAAAGGATAATTTTTTCTTTCCGGATGTGGTTATCCAACAAGGTCACATACTTTAGTAAGGCATCAGCAAGCGTTTGGCTTGCAGCAGTATCTCCCGATTTGTAGCTTACTGCTGCATCATGGATATCCTTAATAAATCCTCTGCCCAACACATGCTCATGCAGCATTACACCTATTGGTCCATTTTCTTTGGGTATCCCTGCTTCCACAAGTGCCGGAAACAATACGTTTTCTTCTTTTCCATGATGGCATTTATCTGCGAATGTCTTTAGAAAATCAACTATTTTGTCGATTTCAAGTACATCAAAACCTTGATCTTTCGTAATATTTTCAGCTATTTTGGCCATCACACCCAGCATTGTTTGAATTGCCTGGCGTTCGTGTATAAGATCTTCCGTAGGTTTCATAATTCTATTTCCCTTTCTTTAATATTGATTACAACACTTCAATAGCATACAGGTTCATTTCTTCTTAAAGTATTGTATTCCGAAAAATCTCACCTGCAGGAAAAAGGAAGACGGAATACAGGATGAAAAGGATAAAAGGTGAAAAATGCCAGAATACGTTATTCCCAATCTTGTATTCTGCATTGGTTATTATTTTAACATATAAAAACAACAAAGGTCCGTTTAAGAATAACAAGGAGATATATAAACCAATTTATCCGGGATGGCTTATGAAAAAGCCGGCAGGACTGAATGCGTAGATGAAAACATACAATCCAAGAAATATTAACCAACTACCAATTATATAATCATGCCGGGCTTTTTCTTTTTTTCTGAGAAACAGAACAGCCAGAAAGAGTGTAATGGTAGCACTTATTAATAATATTTTATCGATTAGAACCTGGGGCATGAGGTTGCACAAAAAGATATATATTGTCGGCCTGGCATTCAAATACAACAATATTCCAATGAATCTGCTCAATCATCATCACAGCAACTTGAAAGGCAGTTGCTTTTTGCCTTTTCAAAAGCTTCTTTACCTTCTTTAAATGCAAACCAGGCTATACCCAGTGAACCGGCAATGTCAAACCACACAATGCAAAATAATTCGTATAAACCGCTTGAGGCAAGCAGTATAAACGAAAGGTAAAAGCAGGTTTTTGTACAATTGGCATCTGCAATAATGGCATCGGAATGCAGTTTTTTGCCCGTGCGCATTTTCCAGGTCATCAGTACATACATGGTCAGCACTGATATCACCGAGATTATTATACCAACCCTCGTGGTCTCAGGCGTTGCACCGGTGATAATATTGATTGCCGAACCAATAACCAGTCCTGCCGCCAGCAAATA
>CAYVBH010000198.1:0-7626 GCA_964449015.1 uncultured Bacteroidales bacterium | reverse complement strand
AAACCTCTATGCCAATACACGGGGCATTGTAATCCCCAATGGTGCCAAATTCAGGATGTATGACGGATATCCTTATCTTCATATTCAGTTCTCCAAGGAAGCCGAATTTATACCTGCCCCTGACTGGTACTATGATATTGAATACAACAAGGAATTGCGTCGTGGTTATGATTACAAGGAAGATTTACTGGTACCGGGTTATTTTGAACTTGGGGCAAAGAAAGGTGATATCATTGTAGTTTCTGCCGGTACGGCTAAAGCAAATCCCGACCAGCTGAAAAGGAAATATTCAAGCGAGATGGCCAAAAGAACACCGCGTGACAGCTTTAAAAACTGCCTGATCAATTCGGCCCAGCAGTTCTTCATCAAGCGTGATGGAAAAACTGAGATTATAGCGGGTTTTCCCTGGTTTGGCTGCTGGGGAAGGGATACATTCATTGCGTTGCCCGGTCTTACCCTGGCTATTGGAGATGCTGCCACATGTAAAGATGTGCTGGACACCCAGGTGGCAAAACTTAAAAACGGTCTGTTTCCCAATATGGGACATGAAGACAATCCGGCATTCAACTCAGTGGATGCGCCGCTTTGGTTTTTCTGGGCATTGCAGCAGTATACCCGGGAGGTCAAATCTTTTACCTCAATCTGGAGGTCTTATGGGAAAGCCATCCGATCAATTCTTGACGCATATCGCGACGGAACCTCTTTCAGCATCAAAATGCAGGAAAACGGTCTGATTTATGCCGGAGAACCGGGGAAAGCGCTAACCTGGATGGATGCCGTGGTTCATGGCAAGCCGGTTACACCCCGAATCGGGTTCCCTGTTGAGATCAATGCTCTCTGGTACAATGCCATCATGTTCAGTCTGGATTTGGCCAAAAGAGCAAAGGATGAGGCTTTCCTCCTGGAATGGGAGCACGTTCCGGCTAAAATACAGGAATCGTTCCTATCCTTGTTCTGGGACAGCAAAAAAGGATACCTGGCAGATGTGGTTGATTTAAAGGCAACCGACTGGTCAATCCGGCCCAACCAGGTGATTGCCGTTTCCATGGAATATTCCATGCTTACTGCCGAAATGAAAAAAGCAGTTCTTTCAGTTATTGAAAGAGATTTGCTAACTCCCAGGGGATTAAGAACACTTTCTCCCACCAATGAAAATTATAAAGGGATTTATAAGGGAACCCAGGAACAGCGCGACCTGGCTTATCACCAGGGAACAGTATGGCCCTGGCTTCTTGAGCATTTCTGCGAAGGCTACATGAATCTTCACAAGGAAAGCGGATTGGGTTTTCTCGAACGGCTTATCAACGGCTTCGAGCCGGTGATGACCGAACTGGGCATTGGTACGATTCCGGAGATCTTCGACGGTGATCCACCGCACAGGGCACGCGGGGCTATCTCACAAGCCTGGAGTGTGGCTGCCCTGTTGAGAATGATACAACGGTATGAATTGATGACTCAAAACAAGAAATAGGTCTAAATCTTAACCCTCATTTGAAAATATGCGTGTATTGATGTTTGGATGGGAATTCCCGCCTCATATATCGGGTGGACTTGGTACGGCCTGTTACGGTTTAACCAAGGGCTTACACAGTGTGGGCGTTCATGATATTCTGTTTGTAGTTCCCAAGGCTTACGGCGATGAAGATACAAGCAACGTGAATATTATTGATGCCGGAGAAGTAGTGGTGAGTGATAAAATCATCGACTACTCCTCATTCTTTCAGAAAATGAAATTCATCGAGGTGGGTTCTGCATTAAGACCTTATTCAACACCCGAAGAGTACACCAAGATATCGGAGGAAATCCTGGGAAAATCAAAATACCTGATCCAGTCGACCTTTTCAGGAAAACTGAAATTTTCGGGAGGATACGGCCAGAACCTTTTCCAGGAGATTGCCAACTACGCGGTGATCGCATCAATAATAGCTTACAAACACCGTTTCGACGTCATTCATGCGCACGACTGGCTGGCATACCCGGCAGGTATTGCAGCCAAGCTGGTTTCAGGCAAACCTCTGGTTGTTCACGTTCATGCCACCGACTTTGACCGAAGCGGAGGAAATGTCAACCCGGGAGTTTATGATATTGAAAAAGCCGGCATGGAAGCAGCGGATAGAGTAATTGCCGTGAGCAACCTGACCCGCCATATCATCATTGAAAAATACGGAATCAATCCCGACAAAGTGGTTACGGTTCATAATGCTGTTGAACCAATTGCTGATCGTGAACTTCAGAAAGTAGAACGAAGCATCAACGATAAAATCGTAACTTTCCTGGGCAGGGTAACCCTTCAAAAGGGCCCTGAATATTTCATTGAAGCGGCCAACCTGGTTTTGCAAAAAATGAAAAATGTAAGATTCGTGATGGCCGGAAGCGGCGATATGTTGCACAGGATGATCTGGCGTGTTGCTTCGTTGAAAATCGGTGACCGGTTCCATTTTACTGGCTTTCTCAAGGGCGATGATGTGCAGCACATGTTTTCACTCAGTGATGTATACGTGATGCCATCCATATCAGAACCCTTTGGCATATCTCCGCTGGAAGCCATGCAATCCAATGTGCCTGTTATCATTTCCCGCCAGTCTGGCGTGTCAGAAATCCTTCAGCACGCCATCAAGGTTGATTTCTGGGATACCCATGCCATGGCCGATGCCATATACGGAATTCTGAAATATGAGGGCCTTCCTGCCATGTTCAAAAAGCACGCCCGTAACGAAGTTGACAACCTCAAATGGGAACATGCCGCCGAAAAAGTAAAAGAAATTTACCAATCCCTGTTAAACTAATAATGTAACCTTTATTCTTAAAGAGCATGAGAACTATTTGCCTGTACTTCCAAATTCACCAGCCATTCAGGCTGAAACGTTACCGGTTTTTCAATATTGGTAATGATCATTATTACTATGACGATTACCTGAATGAGTCAATTATTTCTCGGGTTGCCGAAAGAAGCTACCTGCAGGCAAATAAGGTTATCGGACAGATCATCAAGGAATTTGGAACACAATTTAAAGTCGCCTTCTCCATTTCAGGCATTGCTCTGGATCAGATGGAACTCTATACACCCGAAGTTATTGAAAGCTTTCAGAAACTTGCCAAAACCGGTTCCGTGGATTTCCTGGCTGAAACCTATTCTCATTCTCTGGTTTCCCTGAAAAACAAGGATGAATTCACCAGACAGGTTGAAGAACACCGGCAAAAGATCAAAAAGCTGTTTAACCAGGATCCGAAGGTTTTCAGGAACACTGAATTGATCTACTCCGACAGGATAGGAGCTGATGTGGCAGAAATGGGATTTACGGCCATGCTTTCTGAAGGTCCGAAGCATGTGCTCGGATGGAAAAGCCCGAATTACATGTACTGCAACTCCATCAATCCCCGCTTGAAAGTGCTCCTGCGCAATTTCCGGATCAGCGATGATATCTCTTTCAGGTTTTCCAACAAGGGTTGGTCTGAGTTTCCGCTGACTGCTGAAAAATTCACCGGCTGGCTCAAAAAGCTGGATAAAAAAGAGGAAACTGTCAACCTGTTCATTGATTACGAAACCTTTGGGGAACATCAATGGATGGAATCAGGCATTTTTGAATTCCTGAAAGCTTTACCGGGTGTTGTTTACAAAAACACCAACTTCTCGTTCAGCACGCCTGTTGAGATTGCTGAAAAACTGCTGCCCATTTCAACCATCAGTGTGCCTCATCCCATCTCATGGGCAGATGAAGAGCGTGATCTTACAGCCTGGCTGGGTAATGAATTGCAGGTGGACGCTTTCAACAGGCTGTATTCTCTTACCGATAAAGTGCTCCGGTGTAGAGATGAAAAGATACAGAAGGACTGGAAGTACCTCCAGGCCAGCGACCACTTCTATTTCATGTCGACCAAATTTTTCACCGCCGGTGCCACACAGGCTTACTTTAATCCCTACGAAACACCCTATGATGCCTACATCAATTATATGAATGTGCTGAGCGATTTCTCCATTCGCGTTAATGCCATGGTTCCCGAAACCATTAATCAGCAGGAAGCTGCCGGTTTGGCCCAGGTGATTGCTGAAAAAGATGAACTAATCCAAAAGTATGAGACCGAACTGAAAAGGCTCAAATCATCCAAATCGAAAATTGAAACCGTTGCCCGCGAAAAAGCAACAGTAACCAAAAAAGGAACCAAAGCTCCGGCTAAAAAGCCACTAAAGGTTGCTACTCCCATTAAGGCAAAGACTGAACCATCTAAAAAAGTTTCTTCAGCCAAACCCAGGGCAATTGTTGCCAGATTAAAGGCTTCTCCCATCAAACCAAAGAAATTGGCTGCCAAATCAAAGCCGGCTTCTGCTGCACGAAAAACCGGAAAAATAGTTGCCACAAAAAATAAAACAAAAACCCGGGCAGGTAAATCAGATAAAAAGTAAATGGTTTTTGTAGTTTAGCGCTCCTATATTGACGGAGCATAAATGATCTGATTGTTGTATTAATGTATTGCTTATGAATGAAAACAGGTTGACTCCGGATTATCTCTTTGAAGTAAGCTGGGAGGTATGCAATAAGGTTGGAGGTATTCACACGGTGATTGCCACCAAATCGATCACCATGGTGAATGAACTTCAGAACAACCTCATCCTGATCGGCCCTGATATGATTAAGGATGAATCTGATGACAATCCTGAGTTTCTTGAGGATACTCATCTTTTCAGTGCATGGAAAAAACAGGCTGAATCCGAAGGGCTGAAGATCAGGATTGGCCGGTGGAACATTAACGGTTTCCCGCTTGCTATTGCAATCAACTTTTCAAGCTATTTCCAGGAAAAGGACAAGATATTCTTCGAGCTTTGGGATAAATACAAGCTTGATTCCTTAAACGGACAATGGGATTATGTGGAGCCGGCGTTGTTTGGATATGCCGCCGGTAGAGTTATTGAAAGTTTCATCAAATTTAACCTGAATACCTATGACCGCATCATTGCTCATTTTCATGAATGGATGACAGGCACCGGCATTCTCTATTTGAAGGACCGGCTTCCACAGGTTGGAACGGTTTTCACTACACATGCCACTGCAGTGGGCAGATCTCTTGCAGGAAACAACAGGCCGCTATATAAGAATCTGACCTCGTATAATGGTGAAGAAGTTGCCCGGGAGTTCAACATCATCTCAAAGCAATCTGCAGAAAAGCTGGCAGCCCAGCAGGCTGATGCTTTTACAACAGTCAGTGAGATTACCGCCAAAGAATGCAGCCAGTTTTTACAAAAAGACGTAACCCGGGTTACCCCAAACGGATTCGAAGACACATTTGTCCCGAGTGGTTCACTGTTTGACGATATGAGAAAAAACGGGCGTAAAAAGCTACTTGATGTGGCTGAGTCGATGTTTAATCAGCAATTCGGCGATGATGTTTTCCTGATCGCTACCAGCGGCCGGTATGAATTCCGGAACAAGGGCATCGATCTTTTTATTGATTCCCTGGGAGAACTTAACCGGTCAGATAAAATAATCAGGCCCATTATTGCCTACCTGCTCATCCCGGCCAATCATTACGGCCCACGGAAATACCTGAAATCAGACAAATCTGCCAGTGACATGGCATTTGGTGCCAAGTACCTTACCCACAACCTGCACGATGCAGAATGGGACCCGATTCTGAACCGGATTAAAAAGGCAGGCCTTAATAACAATCCCGGAGATAAAGTCAAGGTGCTGTTTGTACCTTCATACCTGAACGGGAATGACGGCATTTTCAATACGCCCTACTATAACCTGCTCATCGGACTTGATCTCACGGTTTTTGCATCGTATTATGAGCCCTGGGGTTACACTCCGCTCGAAAGTATTGCCTTCTCGGTTCCCACAGTTACTACCACACTGGCCGGTTTCGGTTTGTGGATTAATACGAAATGCCCTGATGCCGCAGGTTGTGTTGATGTGATTGAACGCACAGACGACAATGACAAGGAGGTAGTCAGCAATATTGTAGCCTCAGTTGAGAAAAAATGTAACCTGTCATTGCCGGAAATGCAGGCGGCACGTGAGAATGCTTTTAACGTGTCGAGGCAGGTACTGTGGAGCAGCCTGATTGAGTATTACAGGCAAACCTATGATGTTGCGCTGCAACAGGTAGCCAAACGGATTGACAAATTTGTAAAGATCGAAGAAAGGCCCAGCGAGGCTGTTCCGGAATTTGTTCCTATGGCTGAAGTTACTCCGGTTTGGAAAAAGATCATAGTGAAATCAAAACTCCCGGAATCGCTGCACCAACTGGGATTGCTCTCCGAGAATCTCTGGTGGACCTGGGATGATGAAGCACAGGAATTATTTGAGGTTATTGATCCTGAGATTTGGCAAAAATGTGATCAGAATCCGAACATCCTTTTTGAACAGGTAAATTATCACCAGCTGATCGAGCTGAGTCGCGACAAAAAATACACCGACAAACTCAGCCGGGTTTATGAACGTTTCCAACATTACATGGCGGAAAAACCCGATGAAAACGCGGTGAAAATTGCCTATTTCAGTATGGAATACGGTTTTCATGCTTCATTGAAGATCTATTCCGGAGGTCTTGGCATTCTTGCCGGCGACTACCTGAAAGAAGCAAGCGATCAGAAAACAAATATCACAGGTGTGGGATTGCTTTACCGTTATGGCTACTTCAGCCAGATTATCACCACCCGCGGAGAGCAACAGTCTATTTATGATTTTCAGCATTTTTCAAAACTGCCAGTAAAACCTATCAAGGACGATAAAGGAAACTTCCTGACCATTTCAATCATTCTGCCCGGAAGACACCTGTATGCCCGAATATGGGAACTGCATGTGGGAAGAATCAAACTTTACCTGCTGGATACCGATTTTCATGATAACCTTGAGGAAGACCGGAGCATTACACACAACCTGTATGGCGGAAATATTGAAAACAGGCTGAAGCAGGAATTGTTGCTGGGTATTGGAGGTATTCGTGCGCTTGATTCGATGGGACTTAAGTTTGATCTTTTCCATAGCAATGAAGGGCATAGCGCTTTTATCGGACTTGAAAGAATGCGGAAATACATTCAGCAGATGAATCTTTCGTTTTCCGAGGCAAAAGAAATAGTGAGAAGTTCAACCCTGTTTACTACGCATACGCCTGTACCCGCAGGTCATGATGAATTTGATGAAGACCTGCTTCGTAAATATATCGGGCATTACCCCGACCGGCTCAAGATCAGCTGGACCAAGCTGATGGCCATGGGCAGGAGCGACAGCACCGCCATCCATGAGAAATTCAACATGAGTTTTCTGGCAGCCCATCTGTCACAGGAGGTGAACGGTGTAAGCCTGTTGCACGGATCGGTAACACAACACATGTTCTCGAAGCTTTGGCCCGGATACCTGCCTGAAGAACTGCACATAGGCTATGTTACCAATGGCGTTCATTATCCCACATGGACCGCCAAAAGCTGGAAAAAACTCTACCGGGAATCATTCGGGGAAGGATTTGAAAATAATCTTGCCGATACAGACTACTGGCAGAAGATTCATGATGTTCCTGATGCCAGTGTTTGGGAGACCAAGCAAAAACTCAGAGCCCGGCTTGTAAATACCATTAAGGACAGGTATAAGGAAAGCTGGGTCAAACGTCATGAAGACCCCAGGCGAATTG
>CAYVBH010000197.1:0-7670 GCA_964449015.1 uncultured Bacteroidales bacterium | reverse complement strand
TTTTTGCTTTAAAGAGATGGTAAAAATCATGCCCCTGAATCAGCTGATAGGTAAACTCGGTAAAGGAAATTCCGGTCTCAAGCCTCTTTTTCACAGAGTCTTTAGACATCATGTAGTTCACGGTAATGTGCTTACCTACTTCCCTTAAAAAACCCAGGAATGTAAATTCTTTGAACCAGTCGTAATTATTAACTATTTCCGCAGAATTTCTGCCACAGTTGAAATCGAGAAATTTTTCGAGTTGCTTCTTCTGGCATTCCAGGTTATGCCTGAGTGTTTCTTCATCAAGAAATTTTCTTTCCTCGGCCTTGAAAGAAGGATCACCAATCATTCCGGTTGCCCCACCCACCAGTGCTATCGGCTTGTGACCGCTACGCTGAAAGTGAACCAGTAACATAATCGGTAACAAGCTTCCGATATGCAGAGAATCTGCTGTGGGATCAAACCCGATATATCCTGAGGTCATTTCCCTGGCCAATTGATCCTCTGTACCCGGCATCAGGTCATGTATCATACCACGCCACCTGAGTTCTTCAATAAATGTCATAAAAAGAATTTTGGCAAATATACTATTTAGCTGTAATTAATTCAGCCTTGTTAAAATCACACAAACTCACTGCTTTCCAAGGTATCTCCTTCGGGAGAACCAAAAGCAGGAAAGATCGCACGGATAACCTTTGTGAACGGCTTAAAGAAAATTGAATGCTCCCGTGAATTTTCAGGCAGAAACCTGACCTGCCTGTCCATGCGATCAATAAAGGTAAGCAGGACTCCCAGGATGATCACGGTCTTGCAAAGGCCGAAAACCACTCCCAGCATCCGGTTGAGAAACGAAAGTTCGGCTGATTCAACAGCTTTTTCAATAAGTTTTCCAAGCAGGTTAATGCCGAGAAAGACAAGTAAAAATGTGATCCCGACAGACACCAGGTATAGTGATTCCGGTTGAACGGCAAGCCTGTCTTCAAGAAACCGGGCAGTAATGCCCGAAAGCTTCAGTGCCCCGAAAATACCCAATCCCCATGCTATCAGCAGGGTAAGCTGCATGATAAACCCTTTGGTGAATCCTTTGAATGCTGCATAAATAAGCAACACCAAAATAAACATGTCAATATAGTTCATAATTCCAAAATTTGGAGGCCATAAATATAACCATTTGTGATGACTCTGTGTTTGATTGCTCCCTTACTTCTGAGGTTAAATGCTATCTTTGTATTTTTTCCATGTCTACATTTCTCTTCGATAAAATCATATTTGGTCCGGTTTGGAGTCGCCGACTGGGTGAGTCGCTCGGGATCAATCTTTTGCCCGTTAACCGGAAGGTATGTACCTTTAATTGTATTTATTGCGAATGCGGATTGACGCCGGCTGATTCAGCTCATACCGGTTTTCCTGATGCCAGGCTGGTACTGGAATTACTGGATGAAAAGCTGACTGAAATGAAAGCTGAAAACCAGTACCTGAACAGCATTACTTTTGCAGGAAACGGAGAGCCAACATTGCATCCACAATTTCCTCTGATACTCGACGAATCCATTGGAATTCGCAACCGGCTTTTTCCGAAAGCCAATATTACTGTTCTATCCAATGCAACTACCATCGCCAATCCAAAAATACTTGAAGCTCTTATAAAAGCCGACCTGAATATCCTGAAGCTCGATTCTGCTGTTGAGGAAACCCTGAAACTCATTAATTGCCCTGCTTCCGGATTTCATCTTCATGACCTGATCCGCTCCTTAAAATTGTTTAAGGGAAAGTTGATTATTCAAACACTGTTTTTCAGGGGTTCTTATTATGGCCAGCAAATAGACAATGCAACTGAAGACGAAGTTAATGCCTGGCTGTCGGCATTAAGTGAAATAAAGCCTGAATCGGTGATGATTTATTCCCTGGCAAGGGATACGGCAGTTGAAGGACTGGATGCAATTGGTCTTGATGAACTCAATGCCATAGCGGAGAAGGCTGAAAAATCAGGTTTCAAAACTCAAGTGACTCCCTGATAAAGTGATATGGAAGGTAATCCATCACGGGTTATTGTATGTCCGCTCGACTGGGGACTCGGGCATGCTTCCAGAATGATTCCGGTTATCAACCGGTACAGGAATGCCGGCTACAAGGTCCTCATCGGGGGAAGCGGGAAATCGGGAGCGCTGCTGAAATATGCTTTCTCCGAATTGCCATTCATACATTTACCATCACCTGAAATCCGTTATGCTTTAAAAGGAGCCTGGCTTATGCCTTCACTGGTTTTTCAACTGCCGGCACTGTTGAAAGCGACATTTCGCGAACACCGTTTGATTCGGAGGATTGTAAAAGATCATCACATTGATATTGTTATTTCAGACAACAGGTATGGATTGTTTTGTAAAAAAGCTTACTGCATCCTGGTAACGCACCAGGTTTCACCTAAACTACCGCATTCAATCAGGTGGGCTGAATATCCGCTTTATTACATGATCCGGTTTCTTATCAATCGTTTCCATTCATGCTGGGTTCCGGACTTTTCAGATCCTATAAACAATTTGAGTGGCAGGTTGTCACACAGGTTTCCGTTGCCGGGGAATGCCCGGTATGTTGGTATTCTCTCCCGTTTTAGCGACATGAGAGAAGAACGCTTTGAAAATACCGGTATCCCCTTTGAAATAGTGTTCATAATAAGTGGTCCTGAACCGCAGCGGAGGATTTTCCGGGATATGGCAATACGTGAGGCCATCAAGATGAAAGGGAGGGTGCTTATTATAACAGGATCTGTTGAAAACGAAGAATTAACCGGCTTAAATACGTACAGCCATATTGAAGTGGTTCCGCATCTCGATACCTTTCAATTCAGACAGGTCATGTTGCAGACTGACATTATTATATGCCGATCCGGGTATTCCATGATTATGGATCTTATATGCCTGGGAATAACCGCAATTCTGGTTCCAACTCCCGGACAGAGTGAACAAGAATACCTGGCCGAATATCTGAGCCAAAAAGGCCTGTTTTCATGTATTCTACAACAGGAATTTTCACTTGAGCAAGTCTTCAAAAGCAATCTGCAAGCCTCTTGTAAGGAGGTGCCTCATTTCAATGATTGGAAAGACCTTCCGGTCATCCCCTTGTCAGATCAGAAAAATGGTGACCATAGTCAGAAACCCTACTAAAAATCCAAGGTATACCTGCCAGGGAGTATGGGCATCCAATCTCAATCTCGCAAATCCGGTAAATCCGGTTAAAAGTATTGCAATAACAAGATAAAGCATAAGATCGGCGTCAAATCGAAGTGAAAGTGTCAGCACAAGACCTACAATGCCTCCCCAACCCACCATGTGTGCACTGATCTTATAAAAGTAAGATATGGCAAGCAGAAAGAGAATTGACATGCATGATGCAAACAGAAATTTCTGATATACTGAACTTACAGGCAGTTTTTTAATCAGGAAATAGGCTGCCAGGTAAAAAACCAGTGTAATATATAAAGGGATCAACCTTTCACGTCTTTCAGAGAAATGAATGCTTTTTGTCAGTCCCGAGTAAAGAAACAACGGAATCATACCCGCGGGGAGCAGCAGTGTGAAGATGAATACTGACAAATAGATGAACTGTGTAAATTTGTGATCCATATCTGCGGCATATGTTCCCGAATTGCTGATAATTAGCAATCCCAAAACAGGCATCAGCAAAGGATGAGCAATATATGAGAGCAGATTGGCGAATTTTTTTTCCATTTCCGGTCAGTAAAAGAGTGAAATCAATTGATGTTAAAGTTCTTTCCTCATCCTGGCAACAGGAATATTAAGCTGTTCACGGTACTTGGCAATGGTTCGCCTGGCAATATGGTAACCCTTTTCCTGGAGAATTTCTGCCAGCTTGTCATCAGTAACCGGATGTCGCTTATCTTCAGCATCAATGCAATCCTGAAGAATTTTCTTTATCTCGCGTGTGGATACTTCTTCGCCTGATTCAGTTTGCATACCTTCAGAAAAGAAGAATTTCAGTGAAATGATACCGAAGTTGGTTTGAATGTATTTGCTGTTGGCCACTCGTGAAACAGTAGAAACATCCAGACCTGTAACATCTGCAATATCTTTTAGTATCATGGGCTTCAGCTTGGTTTCATCGCCTGTTAGGAAGTACTCCCTTTGATAATTGATGATTGCGTTCATGGTAACAAACAAGGTATTTTGGCGCTGTTTGATAGCATCTATGAACCATTTGGCTGAATCGAGCTTCTGCTTGACAAAATTTAATGCCTCCTTTTGACTTTTGGAATTATTACCCTTATTAACCTGATAGGCATGTAACATTTCATTGTATGTTCTGCTTATTTTCAGGTCGGGAACATTCTTAGAGTTCAGGTTTAGTTCCAGGTCACCTTCATTATTCTCCAGAATAAAATCCGGTATGATATGCCCATAACCTTTGTTCTGAGGGTCAGTATAAGAACTGCCCGGTTTGGGATTCAATTTCAGAATTTCGTCCAATGCCCCTTTTAATTGATCATCACTTATATTGAGCCTTGCGATTATTTTATCGTAATGTTTTCGTGTAAATTCCTCAAAGAAATCCTTAAGTATCCGGTGTGCAAGAACTACATCGGGGGAATCCATGTCTTTTGCACCGATCTGAAGAATAAGGCATTCCTGAAGGTTTCGGGCTCCTATACCGGGAGGATCCATTTCCTGTATGATTCTCAGAATTTCAATCAACTCCGGCTCATCTGTTTTTATATCCAGGTTGAAAGCCACATCATCAACAATGTTCTCAAGCCGGCGTCGCAGGTACCCGTCGTCATCAATGTTTCCCAAAATGTACAAAGCAAGCATGCGTTGTCTTTCATCCAGTGATCTGAGTCCCAGCTGGCTCTCCAGATAATCCTGAAATGAAAGCCCAACAGAAAAAGGAATTTCTTCCCTTTTATCATCTTTGGAATAATTCTGGGCGTTCAGCTTATAAGATGGATATTCGTCCTCATCAATATAGTCCTCGAGCGTAAACTCATCCTTGTCTTTGTCATTCGGATCGGAACTAAAATCCTCATCCTGCTGTTCGTTTCTGAGTGAATCCTCTTCAACGGCTCCTTCTTCAAGTGCCGGATTTTCCTCAATCTCTGCTTTAATTCGCTGCTCAAGCTGCATTGCAGGTATCTCCAACAGCTTGATCATTTGGATCTGCTGCGGTGATAATTTTTGTAGCAACTTCTGTTGTAACTTCTGCTTGAGCATGGAAATTGTACTTTAAGCCAGGGTATATTAAAATTCGGCATTTTTTGGGAAACGGGGAAACGGAATCACATCACGGATATTCCCCATACCGGTTATAAAAAGCAAAAGTCTTTCAAAACCCAGGCCAAAACCACTGTGTGGTGCCGAACCAAACTTCCGGGTGTCCAGGTACCACCAGAGATCTTTTTCAGGGATTTTCAGCTCCTTAATTCTCCTGTTAAGTTTTTCAAGGTCTTCTTCACGCTGTGAGCCCCCAATGATTTCTCCTATTTTTGGGAACAACACATCCATTCCCCGCACCGTTTTTCCGTCATCATTTTGTTTCATATAGAATGCCTTGATGGCCATCGGATAATCAGTAACAATTACCGGCTTTTTGAAATGTTTCTCTACCAGAAAACGCTCATGCTCAGTTTGGATATCTATTCCCCACGAAACCGGAAATTCGAACTTGGTACCTGATTGCTGCAGAATTTCAATGGCCTTGGTATAGGTAATTCTTTCGAAATCGTTGCTGACCACAAAGTTCAAACGTGAAACCAGCTCTTTGTCGTACATGTTCATCAGAAATTCCAGATCATCCTTACAATGATCCAGGGCATACCTGATCAGATACTTCAGAAAATCCTCCGCCAGGTTCATGTTGTCCTCTATTTCATAAAATGCCATTTCGGGCTCAATCATCCAGAATTCTGCCAGGTGGCGCGGCGTGTTGGAATTTTCTGCCCGGAAAGTCGGCCCAAAAGTATAAATGGAGGAAAGCGCCAGAGCTCCCAGTTCGCCTTCCAGCTGACCGGATACTGTGAGATTGGTTTCGCGGCCAAAGAAATCTTCATTGAAATCAACGGTACCGTCTTCTTTAAGTGGCGGATTCTTTGCGTCCAGGATGGTGACCCGGAACATTTCTCCGGCACCCTCAGCATCGGAGCCTGTAATAATTGGTGTATGCAGGTAATAAAAACCATGGTCGTTGAAATACTTATGAATGGCGAAAGCCATGGCATGTCTGATTCTCAATACTGCACCAAAGGTGTTGGTCCGGGGACGCAAATGGGCAATCTCACGAAGAAATTCCAGGGTGTGACCCTTTTTCTGCAAAGGGTAAGTTTCAGGATCCGCCGTTCCGTATAGGTTTACAGAACCAGCATGAACTTCAACCTGCTGTTCCTTACCGGGAGATTCAACAAGTTTTCCCCTGACGGCAATGCAGGAACCGGTTGTAAGCTTTTTGATCAACTCTTCATCAAACCTGCTCATGTCAATAACAACCTGGATGTTATGAATAATTGAACCATCATTCAAAGCGACAAAAGCAATGTTTTTATTGCCTCTTTTGGTCCTGATCCAACCCTTGACTTCCACTTCACTGTTAAAATCACGTGATGCCAACAATTCTTTAATTCTCATGGTAATGAAATTCCGTTTGATTATAACCTGCAAAAATAGTATTTTACACTAGTTTTATGGCATTTCCACCGAAGTTTTCCGTTCACAGTTATAAAATCGGACCATGAAACTCGGAACAATTAACTTATATTTGAGGGCAAAGAAACTTATTCATGTCGATATCGATTCAAAATATTACGAAATGCTTTGGAGATCAGGTGGCGCTTAATGATGTTTCATTTGAGGTAATTACCGGTGAAATCGTTGGATTAATTGGCCCCAACGGTGCAGGCAAATCCACCCTGATGAAAATAATATGTGGTCTGACTAACCCTGATTCAGGTGAAGTAAAAATTAAAGGCAAACCGGTTATTTCGGAATCAACAGATACAAGAAGAGACTTGGGATATCTTCCGGAGAACAACCCGCTTTATACAGACCTTTATGTTAGGGAATACCTGCTTCATGTTGCCGGTTTGTATCATTTAGGAAGCAACAGCGCCAGCAGGGTTGCAGAGGTAATTGAGCAAACCGGACTGGGGCCTGAGATGCACAAGAAAATCGGTTTGTTGTCAAAAGGATACCGGCAACGCGTTGGTCTGGCCCAGGCCATCCTCCACAACCCGGGCATACTGATCCTTGACGAGCCTACCACCGGACTTGACCCAAATCAGATCATTGAAATCAGAAACCTGATATCAGAACTCGGAAAAGAGAAAACAGTTATTCTTTCCACGCATATCATGCAGGAGGTAGAGGCAATCTGTAAACGGGTTATTATTCTGAATAAAGGAACAAAGGTGGCTGATGATCTCACTGTCAACCTGGGAGTATATGCAATTGACAAAACACAAACTGTTCTCATAGAATTGAGTCAGGATGTTGATGATACTTTTTTTAATGAAATAACCTACATAAACAGGATAAAGAAAATTACTGCAGGAAAATGGCTTATTGAAACTTCAATGGAACATGACATTCGTAAAGATCTGTTCAATCTAGCGGTCAAAATGAATCTGGTAGTGCTTTCCCTGAACAGGGAAGAAAAGAAATTGGAGGATGTCTTTCGTGAACTTACCT
>CAYVBH010000196.1:0-7675 GCA_964449015.1 uncultured Bacteroidales bacterium | reverse complement strand
CATTGCGCCCCACCAAAGTGCCTGCTGAAGAAACCCAGTTTGAAGAATTTGAAACTGGTACTTTGGGATGGAATACAGGAAATTCCTTCGAATCGATTAATAGCTGGGTGCTTGGTGATCCCGACAAGGGCTTTACGGGTCCCTTTTCCGGGGTCAATTGCTGGTTTACGCTGACACAGGGAACTCGACCGCCCAAAGAACAATCCTGGGTCACTTCGCCCTGTTACGATTTCAGGGGAACTGAAAAGCCCATGCTGAAAATGCAGGTATGGCGCCTGTTCAACTCCAACCGTGATGGTGCCAATGTTCAGTTCAGCGCCGACAGCGGAAAAACCTGGACACCACTCGGTGATTTAAACGATGGAATCAGCTGGTACAATTACACTTACATACCAGGGCTTATTGGCGATAACAAAATAGGCTGGTGCGTTCACCCAGTGACCAACCTGGGCAATGATACCGAATGGAAAGAAGTGCGTCATTCACTGGATATTCTTAAAGACAAACCACAGGTACAATTCAGAATTGCATACGGATCTGATGGCTCTGCCCAGAATAACAATGGAATTGCATTTGACAATTTCTGGATAGGTGAACGAAAGAGAACTGCCCTTATTGAACATTTCACCAACTCATCTGATGTGGCCAGCTTGGAAGCGGACTCACTGCTGGATGCTTTCACAAAAAACAATGAACTGAGCGCTATTAACATACAATATCATACATCCAATCCGTCAGGCGATCCTTTCTTTGAAGATAATCCGGTTATTCCGTCTACAAGAGAGTTTTACTATGGCATATCAGATGTTCCTTATGCGCTTTTGAACGGCGGTGTAACCAGTCAGCACAGTTTCGATTTTATTGAAAGCTCCAAACCATTCAATCAGAACGCAGCAATTATTGAATCGTTGCGAGATGCCAATTTTGATATCAGCATCAATTCGGCATTTAAAAACAACCTCCTGGATGTGGAAGTTGATCTTGTGGCCTTAAAGACCTTGCCGCGGACCGAACTGTCGGTTCGTGTTGCGGTTGTCGAGAGAGAGATTCATGGCATCAATGGTAATAATGGCGATACCCTTTTCAGAAACGTGGTAAAGGCCATGTTGCCCGGTGCTGCTGGTGTTTCAATCAACAAATCCTGGAACCTCGACGATCATCAAAAGCTTGATCTGGAATGGCCCTTACAAAATGTATATGATCCGCTCGAGTTAAGACTTGTTGCTTTTGTTCAGGATGAAGCTACCTACGAGGTTTATCAGGCCAAACTTGATACTATTGGCGGTCCCGTTGGTATCTTTAATCCGCGACCTGAAAACCCCATGAAGAAAAACTTCATCGTGTATCCGAACCCAGCAAATCGTTCAGCCTTTATCCGATTTGAGAATGAATTGACTACCGGTGTTCAGATTAACCTATACAATAACACAGGCAGCCTGGTTTATTCCAACCGCATTGAGGCCAGAAACAGCTTGGCTGAAATCCCTGTTGAGAATTTGCCTGATGGCATTTATATGTTGAGAATGACGAGTAAAAATCAATTATTAGGAATAAGTAAATTAATCATATCCCGATAAGACTGACAGTAATCACAACCTGCTGAAATTCCGGCATCCGGCTATGAGACCGGATACCGGTATCTGGGAATGCATGCCAGATTACATGATGCTTTTGTTGCATGCAGCATGGACCCTGATTCTCACCAAAACCTTTCAGTTATGAAAATCTCCCCATTTTTTCGATCAGCCTCAATCACAACGCTTGTCTTGCTGCTCATGATGCACCATTCGTTGTTTGCTCATGAAAGACCGGCAGAATCACCATTGGCTATTGAAGTGCCCCCGGTCTTGGGTAATATGGAGAAAGTTGACCTGGTCTATACCGAAAGCTCGGGACCGGTTCAGGTAACCCAAACGCTTACGGTTACAGACATCGACAGCAAATATCTTTACTTTGCCACCATACGAATAACTACCGGATATATCGCCTCTGAGGATGTGTTAAGATACTCAGGCAGGATCCCCGGAACGTGGGATTCAAAGACAGGAACACTCAGCCTTTCGGGCAAGGCAAGCGTATCAGACTACCAGGTTGCATTGCGCAGCATCCGTTATGAGAATACGAATATCATCAAGCCCTCAACAGTGAGAAGATCAGTTTCATTTGTTGTTGGAGGTCTTTTCGAAACCAGCAATACGGTTTTCAGGAATATCACCGTGCTGCCAAAAAACAGCCCTCCTGTGCTGGGTCATATTGAAACCTCACCGCAGGAATATTGTATCAGTCAGGAAAATGTAAATGTCACTTCCTCCATTACCATTTCAGACGCTGACAACACCACGCTAAACGGAGCCGTAATTAATGTTGCTGGCGGATATGTTCCAGATCAGGATCTGTTGTTTTTTACTAACCAAAACGGCATTACCGGGTCCTGGAATCCGGTATCAGGCATCCTGTTGCTTTCAGGAACATCCCTTACAACAAACTACCAGCAGGCTCTCAGAAGTATCAGATACGCCAATACCAAAAGCTTAAGACCTGTAGCCGGCGCCCGAAAAATAAGCTTCATCGTGAATGATGGCACAGATAAGAGCAATGAGGTTTCCAGGGAAGTTCTGGTTCATGGAAGGGTAACCGGAGTGCTTACAGGAAACACTACCATTTGTAAAGATTACAATGCATCTGTCCCCCTGCAGATCAGCTTTAAAGGAACCCCTCCGTGGAAAGTTGAAATTTCTAGGAATGGTGCCTTTGAGGCGTCTTATCGAAACATTACGGTTAGCCCTTTTACCTTTAACGTGAAAAATGAAGGCACATACCGGATTGCTTCCCTGAGTGACAAGTTTTGCAAAGGCGATACTATCGGATCGGGTTATGCCCGCGTGCTGTTTCATAAACCTCCGACTGCTGTTATATCCGGAAGCGACAGTATTTGTGAAAATTCTTCGGCAGATCTGAAAGTAAGCCTTACAGGAACTCCTCCCTGGCATTTCAGCTATAGGCGAAATTCAGACAACCCCGTTGGTGTAAATAATGTGATGGTCAGTCCCAATTTGATTGCCGTATCAGAAGAAGGTACTTATACACTGGTGGAATTGTATGACAAGAACTGTAAGGGACTGGTATCAGGAAGTGCAGTAATTGCCTTGAAACCTGTTCCCAATGTCTCCATGTCCGGCCCCGATCCGACCTACAACCGCGATAGCACTATTTGGGTACCACTTACCGGAACTCCTGCAGGAGGTACATTCTCAGGCCCCGGCGTAATACAGTACAACAATCACTGGTTCTTTGTTACATCACTTCCTCCCGTCGGTACGCATAATATTGTTTACGCCTGGCGCGAATCCCCCGAATCATGCTATGGTTTTGATACAGTAGTTGTGAGAATTCTTGAAGCCGATGCCTTTATTGAATTTGAAAATAACCGGATTAATTACTGCCAGAATGATGATCCTTTTATAATCACAGGAACCAACATATCAGGAGTCACTGGATCTTTCAGTATCAGTGGAGGAATCGGGCTTACCGATAATGGCAATAATACAGCCACTGTTCATCCTGAAGCTCTTTCCATTAACAAGTATACAATCACCTATACCTATTTCGAATTCGGAAAGCCCTTAAGTGAATATGCCGATTTCTATATCGGGAACAGACCTACAGCCAATTTTAAATGGCCGACAGAGTGCTACCAGGCAGGCCGGGAAATCAGCTATATTAATTCTTCCTTGCCGGGATTCGGTTTCCTGACAGATACGAGTTTTATCTGGAGAGTTTATAACCAGGGCGATTGTGACATTTTCAACACGCGTAACATCCAATATACTTTCCCTGAACCCGGCAGTTACACCATAGCGCTTCAGATACAAAATAATTACGGATGCAGACATGACACATCAAGGGTGTTCGTGCTAAAACCTACAATTGCGCTGGCTGACACCAGCTTTTTTGAAGAATTTGAGACCGGGGCCATTGGCTGGCAAAGCACCACTTCGGAAGAGATCAGAATGAACAGCTGGCAATTCGGCACACCATCCAAGCATGGCAATCCACCTAGGGGATTCTCAGGGGCTTCCTCAGGTCAAAATTGCTGGTACACCTTTATACCAACCAATACGGCACCCCGGGAACAGTCCTATGTGACCAGTCCCTGCTTTAGTTTTACAGGAATTAGCAAACCCATGCTGAAGATGGACATCTGGCGCTTATTTACCGACGCCAGAGACGGGGCCAACATCCAGGCTACGGTTGACAGCGGCAAAACCTGGATTCCGGTTGGCGAAATCAATGACGGCATTAACTGGTTCAATGCATATTATGGTAATCCGGGTCAACAATCTGTCGGATGGACAAATATGAAGGACGGCGGATGGATCAGGGAGGCACGCCATTCTCTGGACTTCCTGAAAGGATATAGTAAAGTTCAGTTCCGGATTGCTTACAGTGCCACCGGAACTGCCATTGGCAATGACGGTATCGCTTTTGACAATTTCTGGATAGGAGAACGCAACAGGATCTCCCTCATTGAGCACTTCACCAATACTTCTGAGATGAATTGCCTCCATGCTGATTCGGTACTTGATCATTTTACTGACAATAATAAATTGTGTGTTGTTGATATCCAGTATCATACCGGTAATCCCGCAGGAGATCCGTTTTATGAAGACAACCCGGTCATTCCGTCCACTAGAGAATTTTATTATGGTTTATCAGGCATACCTTTCGGGCTGCTGAATGGGGGAAGCTCAGACATACACCGGTTCGACTATGATCCCGGATCAAAACCACTTGACAAAAACGCGGCCATTGTTGAATCATTGCGTGAAAGTTTATTTGGCATCAACATCAGTTCTGAATTCACAGACAATAATATATTACAAGCTGAGGTGGAGTTTTTTGCACTGAAGAATGTGCCATCTGCCGAAATTTCAGTGCGTGTAGCAGTCATTGAAAGAGTGATCTCAGGAATAAATGGTCAGAATGGCGATACAATTTTCAGTAACGTGGTAAAAGCCCTGTTGCCTGATGCGGCAGGTACTTCTTTCAATAAGGCATGGTTTCAGGGCGATCACAGCAAGATATATCTGAACTGGCCCATACAGCGCGTCTATAATCCGTCAGAGTTAAGGGTGGTTGCATTCATACAGAATGAATCCACCTCAGAAATTTACCAGGCTGCCCTGGACACAATCGTTGGTATCACCGGTATTGAAAAAATGCCCTGGGAAAAACCATCTGACGAAAAGAGGTTTCTGATTTATCCGAATCCGGCAAACAGTTTTGCCGGTATTGCTTTTAATGGTGAAACCCGGTCAGAAATGACACTGGAGCTAGTCAACAATTCAGGCAGGACGATTTTTTCAACCACAATACCAGCCGGTACCACCAGGTTTGAAATACCGGTTGCCGATCAGCCTGAAGGCCTATACATGATCAGGTTGTTCAAACAATATGCACCGTCAGGTACAGGAAAATTTATTATTTTGAGGCAATAAAAATCAGACCTCAAGCAAATGTTTTGCAAAGGCTTTGCCAAAGTTGATCATCTGCTCGTGTTTTTGCTCACCGGGAGAGAATTTGTTGCTCATGCCCTCCATTACAACATTCAATTTCAATGCCTTCAGCTGATTCTCAACAATTTTAACAGCTTCTCCGCTCCATCCGTAAGAGCCAAAAGCTGCAGCCTTCTTTCCCCGGTCGCGTATTGGATTGATAAGTGCAAACATACGGTAAACAGGAAGCAGGGTATTTTGATTAATGGTTGGAGAACCAATCAGGAATGATTTGCTGCGCACAATGAGCTCTTCAAGTTCGCCAAGCAGCATGTTTTCAATGTCAACAATATGGATCTTGTAATCCACAACTTCACGTATGCCAAGTGCAATAGCCTCGGCCATTTGCCTGGTATAACCATAAGCAGATACATAAGTGATCAGAATGCTGTTGTCCAGACAGAGTGAATCAGCTATATATTGTTCGGCGTATTTCTTCGACAGAGCCACCTTTTCTTTCCAGGTACTGCGCAAAATCGGACCATGTCCGGGACAGATCGCATTGATCTCCAAAGGCCTGATTTTTTCAATGGCCTTCAACATGAAGCTGCTGAATGGTTTCAAAATTACATCGAAATAATACTTGAATGATTCCTGGTAATCTCCAACCAGGTCATCAAACATGGCATCACGGCAAAAATGTGCCCCGAAAGAATCACAGGTAAACAACAGCTTGTCCTGCTCGAGATAGGTGTACATGCTGTCGGGCCAATGCAGGTTCGGAGCTGAGATGAATCTCAGTGTTTTATTCCCCAGATCAAGCGTATCCCCATCTTTCACATAAACAAAATTGAATGGCCTGTTGATCATATCCTGCAAGTAAGTGATCGCCTGCCGGCTGCCATATACGACAGCCCTTGGAGCAAGGTCCAACAAGTACTTAACACATCCTGAATGATCCGGTTCGGTGTGGTTCAGCACAATATAATCTATATCAGCTGGATCCGTAACCGCCCTAAGCTTTTCAAGATAAGCTTCCTTATAACTGGCTTTAGCCGTTTCAATTACGGCTTTTTTTGTTCCGTTGATAAAATAGGAGTTGTAGGTTGTCCCTTCCCGGGTTTCCATTACAATATCAAAGGTGACGATGTCCCTGTCGAGAATACCTATCCAGCTGACATCTTCAGCAACCTGTAAAACCTTGTTTTCTGACATGATCCAATTGTATTAATTACGGTGGTAAAATTAACATGTTTCCGATATGTGCCAAAACATGTAGAGGCGCAAAATTTTGCGCCTCTACCAGAGGGAAAAGAAATGATAAAAAATTATTTCTTTTCTGCCGAAGCAGTTGCGTTGTCCTGGTATGCTGCAGCCTTTGCGCATTCCTTGGCTTTAGGGCATTCAGCAGAAGCAGTTGAAGCTGCCTCTTTACATGCATGTTTTGCCGCAGTTGAATCACAGGAAGCTTTCGCATGTTCCTTGCAATTGGTTGACGCTGTTTCCTTATGCTGACAGCAAGGTCCGGTAACCGATGCTGTGGCTTTCATCTGATCACACTGAGCTTTGGCCGTGGTTTCAATGCTCTGCTTTTTGGGGTTATCCTGAGTCAATGCAAATGCAGTTGCAGATATCGCCCCAATGAAAAGGATAGCCGCTAAATAGGTCTTGAAATTCTTCATAGATCTGTTTTTTTGTTATACATGTAAAGTTATTCTACATTTTATACTCTATATGTTAATCAAATGTTAACATATGTGAAATATTATCTATCTTAACAATATGGCGTGCCAAATGTTTTTGAGTAATTCAACCTGTCTGTCAAAAATTCATATCTTTACTTATAATGGTTGCCATTCCCCATGGAGAAAAACATCTTCAATAAGATATTCAGGTTCTATTACGATGGGTTCCGGAGTATGACCATTGGAAAAAAGCTTTGGATTATCATACTCATCAAGCTTTTCATCATGTTTATTATATTGAAGGTTTTCTTCTTCCCTGATTTGCTGAAGGAAAATTTCAGTAATGATAAGGAAAGAGGAGATTACGTCATTGATCAGCTGTCAATACCCCGATAATTATGCTAGAAAACATTGATCTGTCACTTGTTAACTGGTCGCGCGGGCAATTTGCCCTCACGGCCATGTATCACTGGATATTTGTGCCGTTGACGCTGG
>CAYVBH010000195.1:0-7733 GCA_964449015.1 uncultured Bacteroidales bacterium | reverse complement strand
AGGTCAGGTATTTTCACCAGTTCGACAATGATGCAGCCATAACAGATGCTGCATTAAGAAAAAGCAATGCCGAAGCCCGCATTATTGAACTTTGTGCTCAAATTAATGAGGAGCTCGAACACCAGCAAAAGGTGATGATGCTTGTGTACCTGCTCGATTTTATACAAAGCGGTGAAAAGCAAAACCGAACAGAATTAAGTCTTGTACGCACTGCTGCCCGTTATCTCAAAATTGATGATGAGGAATTCAACGATGCCCGGTCTTTTACCTTTGAGGAGATCAACAGTATTGTTAATCAGGATTGGCTATTGATCATCAGGCCAAAAGATGCCACTTCTTCGCCAAACCTCAAGCACCTCAACGTTGACAAGCTTGAAGGCCAGATCATTGTGCTACACATTCCGAGTGCTGACACTTATGTTTTCAGGTATTACGGCAATATGCCACTAGTCCTCAACGGTCATCGCATCAACCCGGGTCGTTCCTACATCTGGACGCTGGGTGCCGTTATCCGAAATCCAAAAATCGGATCGATATACTTCAGCTGGATCCGGGGAAGGTTTATTCAGGCCAGCGCCGAGGTTAAATTTGTTTTTACAGCTGAAGACATACAATTCAATTATTTCAATAGCAAAAACGGAGTAAAGAAATTCTACCTCACTGAGGAATCAGGCCGGCTGGTCGGCATCATCGGTGGAAGCGGATCTGGTAAATCGACGCTTCTGAATGTACTGAACGGAAATCTGAAACCCCGCCAGGGAAGTATTAGGGTCAACGGGTGGGACATTCATGATAACAAGGAGATGCTTGAAGGTGTTATCGGATATGTTCCCCAGGACGACTTGCTGATCAAGGAACTGACGGTTTATCAGAACCTCTATTATAATGCCAGGTTGTGTTTCGACGGGTACACCGAGGAACAAATCAATGAAGTGGTTGAAGATGCGCTCATTGATTTTGACTTGGTGGAAGCTCGTGACCTGAATGTAGGCGATTCATTCAATACTTTCCTGAGCGGAGGGCAGCGCAAGCGGTTGAACATAGCCCTGGAACTGATCAGAGAACCTTCGATACTGTTCGTGGATGAACCAACTTCGGGCTTGTCTTCTGCCGACTCGGAAAAGATCATTACGCTGCTCAAACGGCAAACACTGAAAGGCAAACTGATTATTGCCAATATGCACCAGCCTTCATCGAATGTGTTCCGGACTATCGACAAATTACTGGTGATGGATCAGGGTGGGAGGGTAATTTATTACGGACATCCCATGAGTGCCATAACCTATTTCAAACAGGAGGCGCATTATGCCGATGCTGAAGAAACAGAATGCCTGAGTTGCGGTAATATTGAAACCGATGAGATACTCAGGATTGTGGAAGCACGCGAAGTGGATGCCAACGGACGGTTAACCCGTAAGCGTAAAACAACACCTGAAGAATGGTATTTGCGGTTCATGCAGAGAATTGATCCTGAAATCAGAAAGATAGTAAGGGAACATGATTCTACAATTCCCAAGAATAATTTCAAAATTCCCGATCACTTCAACCAAATCAAAATATTCCTGAAGCGCGACCTGCTGGCCAAGTTTTATAACAAGCAATACTTGGCCCTGCTGGCACTTGAGGCACCGATCCTCGCATTTGTACTGGCTTTTTTTTCAAAAAACTTCACCTTCATCAATGGTATTCCCCGATATATCTTTGGTGAAAATGCCGTCCTCCCTGCTTTTTTGTTTATGGCTGTGATTGTGGCCCTGTTTCTGGGTTTGGTTATCAGCTCTGAGGAAATCTTCAAGGACCGGAAAATTCTCAAGCGTGAGAAGTTTCTGAACCTGAGCCGTTCGAGTTACCTGTTTTCAAAGATCTTTGTTCTCTTTGCCATATCGGCATTGCAGTCGCTAGTTTTTGTGCTGATCAGCAACTCCATGCTTGAAATTGACGGTATGCTTTTCCGATACTGGCTTGTTCTTTTTACCACATCATGCTGGGCCAATATGGTGGGTTTGAATATCTCATCCGGTTTCAACTCGGTTGTTACCATATATATCCTCGTACCGTTGATATTGGTTCCTCAACTCCTGCTAAGCGGTGTTGTGGTTGATTTCAGCAAGATGCACAACAAAATTGCAAATGATAAAACCGTACCGATTATCGGTGATTTCATGACTTCCAGGTGGGCTTATGAAGCATTAGCCGTGACCCAGTTCAAGGACAATGCCTATGAAAAATTGTTTTTTGAATCTGAAAGCAGGGCTAAGAATGCAGGGTACTTCAGATCCTATGCCATTCCGGGTTTAACCGAAATCAATAATGATACCAGAGATCTGTACCGGAATAATTCGGACACCTTCAGATACGAAAACAATCTGATGGTATTGCGTTCCGAGATAAGCTTTATTTGCAATGACATTGGGATGGAACCCCCTGAGTATCTTAACAGTCTTACAAAAGAGTTATATGATCCTGCTCTGCATACATCTGTTAACGCGATACTTGACAGGGCATTCCCCGTTTACCGAAACAGGTATAACAAAGCTGTTAATGCCCGCGATGAGATATACCGGAACCTGTTGAATGAACTGGGAGGCGAAGCCAACTTTTTGAAATTTAAACAAAGGTATTATAACAAGCAGCTTGCCGCAGTTGTTACCAATGAAAAGGAAATCATGAATTACAGTGTACACGACGGTGAGATGATTCCTATCAAAGATGCCATTTTCAGGGAGCCGAGAGGAAACAGCTGGAGAGCCCATTTTTACTCACCTGTTAAATTGTTTTTTGGTAATATGGCCGATACTTTCTGGTTCAACCTGATGATAATCTGGGTAACCAGTTTGTTACTTTTCGTTTTGCTATATTATGATGTAATCCGCAAGGCTTTGACATACCTGGAGACTCTCCGGTTAAACCGACTGAATAAGTTGCGCCTTAACCGACTCGTAAAAATTACAGAACAAAACATACCTATAAAGAAGAGGTAGAAAAACTATCATATGTGTTTCTACAATTCCTTCAGTATATAATCCGTCATCATGGTATACAGGTGCAACCGTGTGTTCCCTCCATATATGCTGTGGTTTTTGTTGGGATAGAAAAACTGTTGAAATTGTTTATTCTCACTGATCAGGCGTTCCGACATTTCTATTGAATTCTGCAAATGCACATTGTCATCAGCAGTTCCATGAATCAGTAAGAGGTTACCTTTTAGAAGATTCGCATAATTAATCGGTGAATTGTCGTCATATCCCTTTGCATTGTCCTGAGGTTTCCGCATGTACCTTTCGGTATAAATGTTATCATAAAATCTCCAATTGGTCACTGGGGCAACTGCTATGCCCATGCTGAATACATCGGCCCCCCGTGTAAGGCAAAGCAGTGTCATGTACCCTCCGTAACTCCAGCCCCAGATTCCGATCCGGCTCGGGTCAATCCATCTCATTGTTCCAAGAAATCTGGCAGCGTCGATCTGATCTTCGGTTTCCAGTTTTCCCAGTTGAAGGTAGGTGCTTTTTCTGAAAGTTTCTCCGCGACCATCGGTACCTCTGTTATCAACACATGCAATAACAATTCCATGTTGGACAAGAAGTTGCTGCCAGGCCAGTCCGTTATCCCAGCTGTCGGTGACGTCCTGCGCTCCGGGTCCGCCATAAACACTCATGAACAACGGATATTTCTTTGTAGAGTCAAAATCTTCCGGTTTTATCAGGTACGCATTTAATTCGATACTGTCAGATACCGGAATCCGTATGAACTCTTTCCGGCTGAATCCGTATTCCTGTATTGTTTTTTTTAGCCTGTTATTGTCTTCCAGCATTCTTATGACGGTCCCGTCATTCCTGCACAGCGTATAGATATGCGGACTGTTGGCATCTGACCAGGTATCTATGTAATATCTGAAATTGCTGCTGAATTCGGCATCATGTGTACCGGCATTATTGGAGATACGTTGGATATTCTTTCCGTCAAGTTTTACTGCGTAAATGTGCTGTTGAATTTCAGATTCCCGGTTGGCTGTAAAATACAGAATGCCTTTCTTTTCATCAATACCCAGCATTTTCCTGGCATCCCACCGACCGCTGGTTATCGGGTTCACCAAACTTCCGTCAAGCCTGTACAGGTAAAAATGAAAATTTTCAGACCGCTCACTGCGCAGAACAAAGAATTCCCCGTCGTCGGTAAAATGAATGAAGTTATCATCAATATCAGAAATAAACCTCTCGTTCTCCTCTGTATAAACAACAGATGAATTTCCCGTAAAGGGATTTGCAAACAATACTTCCACCTTGTTTTGCACTCTGTTCAACCGGATGATGCAAAGTTTATCAGGTGATGCTGTCCATTTGATCCGGGGAATGTACTGATCCGTTTCCTTCCCGGCATCCATTACCCGGATCTCATTGGATTCCAGATCGAATACATGGATGGTCACAAATGAATTATCTTCTCCTGCTTTGGGATATTTGAAACGATTTACTTCTGGGTATAAGCCATCAAATATATTCATTTCGAATTCCCTGACCCCGGATTCATCAAAACGGTAGAAGGCAATGAAGCGGCTGTCGGGCGACCAGCAATAGGCCTGTGAAAATCCGAACTCTTCTTCATAAACCCAGTCAGGTGCCCCATTGATGATCCGGTTCATTTCACCATCCGAAGTAACCTGTGTTGTACTTCCGTCAACCAGATTCCGGTAATACAAGTTGTTTTGCCTTACGAAGGCTACTTTCAGGCCATCGGGTGAAAATGTAGCTAGTTGTTGTTTGCCGTTTTCCTCGAGAGGAATGATTTCCTTTTTGCCTGGGTCACAGATCCAGTAACGGGCTTCAAAGGAGTGCCGGTATATTCTTGAAACCTGTGAGGTCAGCAGGATCTTTTTCTCATCATTACTAAAAATATAATCGGTGATGGAACCAGGACCGTTGTTCCGGTATTGCCCGGCATCGAAAACAATAGTTTTATCGAAACCGGTTTTGTAGTCGTATTGAACAATTTTTGAGTCAGACTCCAGCACAGTGAAATGCTCTCCGTCGGCAGTTGAACGGATATTGTCGATTGTTTCGGGGTTAAAGGCATGGTCCCGGAAGATTTTTTCGAGTGTCAGTTGTTGCAGGACTTGTCCGGATGCATTACCGGGAAACAGGCATATAAGAATCATCAAGACCGGTAGAGGAAAAATTTTCTTCATGATCAATTCAGGTTACATTAATTAAGAATCGCTGTTGTTACCATGTATCCATGATAATTATCGGAAAAATAACCGTTTTTTTTCTATCTTTGCTGCTCATTTACAAAAAAATCAGTTGATGATCAGAATAACATTGCCCGACAAATCGGTCAGGGAATTTGAGTCGGGAGTAAACGGAATTGACATAGCTAAAAGCATAAGCAACAGTCTGGCGCGTGAAGTGGTAGCTATAAGCGTTAATGATGAAGTCTGGGATGCCACACGTCCCCTGAATTCAGATGCACGGATTGTGCTTCACAAATTTGACTCGCCCGAAGGCAAACATGCTTTCTGGCATTCTTCGGCTCACTTGATGGCTGAAGCTTTGGAAGCATTGTACCCGGGAATCAAATTTGGTATTGGTCCGGCCATTGAGAACGGGTTCTATTACGATGTGGATCCGGGCGACGGCAAAGTGATTACTGAAGCCGATTTGACCAAAATTGAGGAGAAGATGTATGAGCTGAGTCGCCTCAACAGCATTTACAAGCGGGAGGATATCACCAAGGACCTTGCACTGGAACTTTTCAGGAAGAAGAATGATGAATATAAGGTAGAACTGATACAGGATCTTCAGGATGGCACCATAACGCTATACAAGAATGGTAACTTCACCGACCTGTGCCGCGGACCACACCTTCCGGATACCGGCTTCATCAAAGCCATTAAATTGCTGAGCATAGCTGGTGCATACTGGCGTGGTGATGAAAAAAGAAAGCAGCTCACCCGCATTTACGGAATCACCTTTCCCAAGAAACAAATGCTTGATGAATACCTGGTTATGCTAGAACAGGCTAAGGCAAGAGATCACAGGAAGCTGGGCAGGGAGTTGGAGCTTTTTACCTTTTCGCAGAAAGTGGGTCTGGGTTTACCGCTGTGGTTACCCAAAGGAGCACAACTGAGGGAGCGGCTCGAAAACTTCCTGAAGAAAATTCAGGCAAGTTATGGCTATCTTCCGGTAATGACACCCCATATTGGTCAGAAAGAACTTTACGTAACCTCTGGTCATTATGAGAAATACGGTAAAGACTCATTTCAGCCGATCCACACACCTGAAGAAGGAGAGGAATTTCTGCTGAAACCAATGAATTGTCCGCACCATTGTGAGATTTACAAAAGCAAACCGCGTTCATACAAAGATTTACCGGTAAGATATGCAGAATTCGGCACAGTATACCGCTATGAACAGAGTGGTGAATTGCACGGACTGACCAGGGTGAGGGGGTTTACCCAGGATGATGCACATCTTTTCTGTCGTCCCGATCAGTTGAAGGATGAATTTATCAAGGTGATTGACATCATTCAAATTGTGTTCAAAGCGTTTGACTTCAAAGATTATACTGCCCAGATTTCCTTACGCGATCCGGAAAACAAACGGAAGTATATCGGGTCAGATGAAAACTGGGAGCGCGCGGAAAATGCAATTATTGAAGCTACCCGAGAGAGAGGTATGCAAACTATCACGGTTAAGGGTGAGGCTGCGTTTTACGGGCCGAAACTCGATTTTATGGTAAAAGATGCCTTGGGACGCAAATGGCAGTTGGGAACAATTCAGGTTGATTACAACTTGCCCGAGCGGTTTGAACTTGAGTATACAGGCAGTGATGATCAAAAACACAGGCCTGTAATGATCCACCGGGCTCCTTTCGGATCCATGGAACGTTTTGTTGCCGTGCTTATCGAGCATACAGCCGGTAAATTCCCGCTTTGGCTGACACCTGACCAGGCAGTCATACTACCCATCAGCGAAAAATACCATGATTATTCGGAAAAAGTTTTAAAATTCCTAAATAATTACGATATTCGCACCCTGATTGACACCCGGAATGAAAAGATCGGTAAGAAGATCAGGGACAATGAGTTAAAGAGGATTCCTTACCTGCTAATTGTCGGTGAAAAAGAAGAAGCAGAAGGCACTGTGGCGGTCAGAAGGCAGGGAGAAGGGGACCAGGGATCGATGAAGATGGAAGCATTCAGGGATTTCATTCAGAATGAAGTGAATAACCAGATGAACAGTGTAATTTGAAGATTTGATAATTTGAAGATTTGATGATTTGAAGATCGAGAAATCAATAAATCAACAAATCAATTAATAAATAAAAAGGAGGACCGAAGTATAGCAACACCATTTTTCAGAAGAGATACCAGGAGGGAAGAGGCACCTCTGTTTGCCATTAATTATGCGATTAAGGCGCCTATGGTAAGGGTAGTGGGTGAAAACCTTGAAAATCCGGGCATCTTTCCGATCAAAGAGGCCATCCGCATGGCCGAAGAACTGGAACTTGATCTCGTGGAAATTTCGCCAAGTGCCAATCCACCTGTTTGTAAGATAATTGATTATCAGAAGTTTTTGTATCAACATAAGCGCAAACAGAAGGAATTGAAGTCCAAAACAGCAAAAATTGTTGTTAAGGAGATTCGCTTTGGCCCTTATACTGATGATCACGATTACAGTTTTAAACTGAAACATGCACAGAAATTCCTTCAGGACGGTGCCAAAGTAAAGGCA
>CAYVBH010000194.1:0-7744 GCA_964449015.1 uncultured Bacteroidales bacterium | reverse complement strand
ATAAAAACAGATCTTTTACAGAGCGGACAAATTCCTTTTTCAAATTTCCATTTATGGATGTAATCAGTGCGAGACAGATAATTTTTAATGGATAATAATCTTTTCTTATTCATTCGAAGTTTATCGAGTAAATTGTTATTATTGTCACTAAGGTTTTGCAGTCTTATTTGTAGCCGATTTCGGATAAATTCCCGATAAAGTTACAATTACTTTTAATATTGGCTGTATTATTCGATTGAGATAAAAAAGGTGTATCAGCAATTATAAATCCCAGAATTTTGATTGGAGGTAAATTGTCATTAATCTTAATATTTTTAAAAATCGGTGGAGTTGCAAGAGAAGCCCAATAACAAATGGGGACATGCCTAAATGGCAAATAATCAGTGATCTGCCAGAAATTTTCAATAATTATGTAAAGTATATCCCTGTAAATGTTGGATGGCCGCTTGCGTTGTCATCGGGAAGAAAAAAAACTTAAAATTTGTCTCGTAATACCAGTTTCAGGGACAGATATCTGAACAACATTATCCCGATAAAAAGGATTTTTTAATGCCGGCAATATTAAAGTAAGTGAGCATGTAAAAAGTATCAGATTTTTAAGATATCCGGATCTGACTTTATACCTCAATTTTGCCAATTATTCTTACTCAGCTGATTCAATATATTCTTGTCGGTGTGTCTTGCCGGGAAAATTTTTCAATTAACTGAAAACTTTTTAATACATTATGTTCTTATAATAGCAGAATTTATTTATAAGAACTTGCTTCAATAACGGCCTTGAATGCCGGTTTGGGATTCAGCTGGCCATCAAATAAGAGTGCATCCTGTCCCCTGCGCCATGACCTTGTATCGCTAAGGCCCCAGAAGGTTACACGGTCGATCACATCTGCATGACGCATAAAAATTTCGAATAACTTTTTGTATACCTCAGCCTGCTTTTGATAGTTCTCCGGCGGGATTGTTCTATCTCCCTGGCGTGTGCCAAAAGCGCCGCTGTTACTTCCTGTTGCTGTTACGTCAAGTTCTGTAATAGATACCTTCAGTCCCAGGGAGGCGTAATTCTCGATAGCTTTTTCAACATCTTCAAGGTTAGTGTCAAGGTGCCAGTGTCCCTGAATTCCCACACCGGTTACCGGAGCACCTTCTGCAATGAGACGCTTCAGAAGTAACATGGAACTGGCGTGTTTCCCAGTGTTTTTTACAGCGCCCTGTTCAATGTTGTAGTCGTTGTAGTATAGTTCAGCGGCAGGATCAGCTTCGTGTGCCCACTTGAAGGCCAGGGTAATAACATCGGGACCGACGGCCTGATACCAACTGAAAGTCCGGAGATTTTCTGTCTTGCCGTCACCGCCGTCGGCTATCGATTCATTAAATACATCCCATCCAATTATTTTTCCTTTGTATCGCCCAACGACAGTCATGATATGACTCTTCAGACGTTCCAGAATGACTTCCCGGCTTGCCTGGGGGCCTGTGTTGCCGCGACCTCCAAAACCTCCCATGCCGGTGCGCGGAGCATCAGGAGCCGATGCTGCTGGTGGAGGAGCTGCAGGTTGTGTTGCAGGCCTGGCTGCTTCTGCGGCCGCCGCATTCTTATCCTGAAAGAACCATTGAGGCGACTGTGAATGCCAGGCTAAGGTATGTCCCCAAACTTTCAAACCATTCTTCAGACACCAATCAACCATTGCATCGGGGGTTACAAAGTTGTACTTATCCTCCGAAGGATGGATTGGCTGTGGTTTCATGCAATTTTCCGGGGTAATGATGTCGTAATGCATTTTAATATTTGATGATTCGGCATCGGAAATCGATGTCAGATCATTTGCAGCTCCTATAAGGAATTTCCCTGCATATGCTTCTTTTAAAGTCTTTTGAGTATTGCCCTGACCGTAAGCAGAGACAGTAATTGTGCCAACCAGGAACAAGTTGACTATCAAATTTCTGTTGATCATGATCTATTTTCTTAAGGTTATTAAATAATGTTTCTGAGTTTAAATGTACTGATTTTAATCTAAAAATATTGTTTTTTAAGCATTTGATGAAAATCAAAATATGCTTAATTCAATAATTCTGTATTAATCTTGAGTTATTGCTGTTAATGGATGCTAACCTTTGGATTAGCTTCATAAAGCCTGTATCAGCCTTCGTTTTGTATTGTCTGTTTGTCCGGATATGTTATTCCTGTTGAAGTTGTTCTATCTCACTGATTTCTTTATTGAGCTTTCTAAAACGTTCATAGATTGAATATTTATAAGTAAAATACATAGATGAGAAAAAAACAAGGACAATCAATAATATTGGTAAAATTGAGACAAAGTTAAAACTGAATGTAATTTTACGAATTATCATCAACAAAAATCCAACCATTGCAAAAGGCATTAACAAAAATCTGATTTTTGTCGTTTTTAACTTATACTTTTCAAGTTCTGTAATTGCCTTTTTTATTGATAATACAGGCATTGTAAAGTCAATTCCTCGCACCAATTTGTAATGTCTGATATCCCATATGTAGTTGATAATGAAAATGGGAACAAATATTGCCAGACCGATAAAAAACCTGGGAGATATATTAAACTGAACGTCCAGATACAGAACTAAGAATACAAACAGAACCGGAGACAATATCCATAATCCTGCCTTGATTTTAATCCAGTTTAACCTTCTTTGGGGTTTTTCAAGTAATATCTGTCTCAATATTTCTTTATTAAGCCGGGTATTCTCCGATATTTTTTTGTCGTATTCCTGCCATATGTTTTGTAATCCTGCTAATCCTTGTTCCGACATTTGTCTTTGAAATTCCGGTTATTTCTGATATTTCATCATGTTAATTGCCATAGAGGTAAAGCAGGATTATTGCTTTATTTAACTTATTTAACTCATCAATACATTGATATAAGATTTCAGAATGTGATGAGTCCGGAGCTTCCGTTATCCAGTTTGGGCTTTCAAATTGCTTCAGATCAGATGAGAAATACAATTTTTCACTTTTCTTTCTGCGGTTAAAATTCATTGAAGTGTTAATTGCTACCCTATAGATCCATGTTGATATCCTGGACTCCCCTTTGAATCGTTCAAGTGATTTCCAAAGCTCAAGAGTAATGTCATTAATTAAGTCTTCTTTATCATGAACCGTCTTTGTATATGCTCTCGATATTTTTAGAATCTGTCCTGATTATTTCGGTTTCATTATTTTATAGTGTGCATCAGCAAAAAGTCTATGGCCGATTGATTCAGTATGGCATGATGTACAACCCATCTTGCTGCTTGTATTGACCAGTTTGCCTTTATCACTATGGCAAGTCATACATTGTCTGACAGTTTCGCTATCATTACCTTTTGCTACATAAGTATTGCCGAAATACTCATTTAATACTGTGGCGATTCGTGATGCTACATCGCTTGTTAGTCTGCGACATCTTTCTTTACGTTCGGCACTATTGATTTTGTATCCTGTCTCCTTAACCCAATTCGTATTTGATGCATGGCATAGGGTTGAATTAGAAATAGTTGAAGGTGGTGTGAAATTATAGATAGCTTCTTGCGGTTTATATTCTGGAAGTTTAGCTCCTTCATACCATCTGAGAATTCCGGTGATCATGCTATCTTGTGCTTCTTTATCCGTAACCAATAAACCAATTAAAGCTGACGCTCCGTTTAGCGATCCGCAAATTGTTCCAAATCCGCCAACTCCACCATGACCATATTTCATCATATGCGTAGGGAAGGAAGCATAAGGTTCGTTAAATTTATCAGCTAGTTGCGATATAATACTCTTGAAGGTAGCGTACATACAACTTCCGCTGTCATAATGTTTGTATGCCAAATCAGCTGTAATGTCTGGGTCAAGGTGAGAGTATCCCCATGCTGATTGAAGATCTTTGAATTCATGTTTTTTTGGATCTTCTAATGGCAAATAATCTGGTTTGAATCCATTAGTTAAGGTAAGTATCCCGGCTCCGCCTCCAATTATTGCACCGGCGGTAATTTTCATTGCTTTACGTCTGTCCATATTTTTTTTTTTAAAGATAACATATTTTGAATCTCGGCACCCATGACGCACCGTCTGTGTTATGCTAAGGCGTTAGTAACAAGGCAGGAATTGTCCTGTAAGTAACTGACTCTTAATTATAGCACCATCCTTGTTATATTCATTGAATAATGCGTTCGGAAATTAATTGATAGTCGGTTAAATTGTCCCGATCCGTCGGGAAGCCTGTTAAACACACATTCAAAGCAACATACATTGGATTTCAAGAAATACTATAAGAGTGCTGTCCATTTTACCGTCCGGTAATGTTTGTTTAATATTCCACTTGTTTTGAATGATGTCAGGCTTGGATTTATATACTCACCAAATTCCAGGGATCAACTTATATGGGGTTTTGTTAGAATACTCTTTATAACCCGTCAATTCATTGATTAAAGTTATGTCCTCATGACATGTCCGGATCACTAATATCGAAATTGAAAGAATCACCGGTATTATACTCCAGAAAAAACCTGAAAGTAATGGAAATCAAAGGGTTGAGATTATCATGCGGAGAAGGATCTGAATTTAAGCTGTCAGACACCTTCCATGTCAGATTTTCCTGCTTTCCTTTAGTCTATTATAGAATTCTGTAAGCTCTATTTTTCTTTTCTTGTCAAGAATGTGCCACCTAATTCCTTGAATTGCGCCTTCCAGTGCAAAAAGCATATTAATGCAAGCGTTCTTGTCAACGGTTTTAATTTTAATCATGGCATTTTCGCTGCCGGTTTTTATTAGATCACCTGGAGTAGAAATCCCTACAAGTTTAAGTTTTTTAGCTAGAGTTAATCCAATATTGGGTAGTTTGGTCAAGTCTTCATTATTTTTTGTCATGGCATAGTACTTATGATAAAAGCATAGTCTCTTGTACGATATCAGAAATTATGTAAATTAAAGTTCGTAAATAACTTTAATTGAGAGACTATACAGACACAAGTTACGAAAAAAATTGATTTCACAGGCAAAGATCTCGTGTTATGCGTTCGTGCCGTTTATTTAAATGTCCAGGCAGCAGGTTCTTGAATTCTCTTAATTCTTTTTAAGTCCTTGGCTTTAATCTTTTTTTGTTCTTCAAGATCAAAGTCGTTCTGTAGTCCCAACCAGAATTTTGCAAAGTTTCCAAAATAATAGCTTAATCTCAGGGCAGTATCGGCCGTTATACTTCTGTTGCCTTTAATTATTTCAGAAGTCCTGGTCTGAGGAATTCCAATGTCTTTGGAAAGCCTGTATGCTGATAGATTAAGTGGTTTAAGGAATTCTTCAAGAAGAACCTCGCCCGGATGAATATTTGATAATTTTCCCATATGTCTTATTTATGATAGTCTACAATTGTTACTTCACTTGAATTGCCATCTCCCCATTTAAAAACAATCCTCCATTGATCATTTATCCTGATGCTGTTAAAGGCACTCATTTTACCAGAGAGTTTTTCAAGTTTATTTGAAAGAGGGATTCTTAAATCAATCAAAATTTAATTTTTGACCATCTTTTAACTCAGCAATCGCAGATCCACCCCAAGTTACACTACGACCACAGAAAGAATAAAATAAAATAGTTTTTTCATAGCCTTGTCTTTTAAATTAGTTGATTGGATTCTATTGAAATATCTGCGCAAATGCTAAAATATATTGTAGTTATCAGTGGGACTGAACCTGACATTTAACGGTCCGGCAATAGGGGGAGGTTGTGATACCCAACGCAGCATCCGGGCAGGGTCCTGGTACCCCGTCCCGCATCAGGCGGGGTGGTACAAACTGTCTCGGCACCAGAAAGCTGTAGCGGTACAGGAATTAAGTTACGGGCAGATGAGCGTGTCCGGGTGCAAGACCCATTACAAATCTGACTTGGGAGCAGGAGTAAAAGCAAAAAGTGTGACGAACAAATTACATATATCGTCCGAGCTAGCAAAAGTATGTTGTTGTTATTCAATAAGTTGAATTATTTTTTTGGAGTCACAACTATTAGCACAGGATTATCGGTTTCTTTAAGTGATTCAGCCAGATCTTTGAGTTCATTTTTCTTTTTAGGATAACTTACCTTCGATTTTTTGAAATCTTCACCGGCAACATAATTCTTAAATGTAATCGCATCGATCAATGAAAACATCTTGCCACCACTACAATGAGTATTCAAATATCTTATATCTTGAGTGAAATCAGGTCCTCCATATAAATCATCTTTAAATTTGATCATATCTTCATTACGAGGAATATTAGCTATAGTTACAAGGGAAATTCCAGTATTTAGTTTATAATAAATATTTGTATGCTTATCAAAAAGACGGCAATTAAAAGAGCGTTTTTCCCTGTAATAATAAAAAACATACCTAGTTGTCTCGTAGATGCCAAAAATACTGGTCACATGATCTCCAACTCTCTCAGGATGTCCAATCATCTCAGGGGTGTTTAGTGTTCCGTGAGTGTCGAAGATGATTCTGGGTTTAAAAGATTTTTCTTTTGTATCAACATAAAAGACAGTATCACTGAATGATTCCCTAAAGCAAAGCCTTTTTTCAATTGAATAGACAATTGCTGAACGGAAATATGCCGACGGTTTATCCTGTCTTTTCCCATAACAGTTTGGTTTCAAATGAATCGTATCACCATTAGTGTTTATTAATAAACTTAAAGCTGGTGTGGTATTAATCCAGGGTTCTACCGCAATAAAAACAAAGTTCGTTTCTGGAACCATGCCGATTGTTAAGGGGAAAGGCTCTTTCAGGGAAAAAGTCTTCTCAAAAGAAGTACCAGTTTCGGAAATGCCATAAAATAGAATTTTACGGTCTACACTTGAAAGCACTGTCAATGTTTTATTTTGTGAACTAACATCAAAATCAGTAAGGGAACTGTATTCTTCAGGGCCTCTGCCCAGATTTTGGAATTTGAAGAGGAATTTGCCACTTACATCGAAACACATTATCTCACCACTCAAACCGCTGTTTCTAATAAAAATCTTATTATCGACGCTTACAATTTTTAATGCAAATTCGCCAAGTAGTGAGTTTTTTGTTGTTTGCAATGGTATGTACTCGATGTTTTCTGCGAATTCAGAAAGTTTTGTCAAACTCGCCTTTGGCTTTAGCAATAGATCGATTTTTATAATTGAGTCTGATTTCCTTGAATCACCGGATCTTTCGCTGTTGCAGGAGCAGTATAGAATCACTACCAAAATTAATATTAAAGTTCTCATATTAATAGGATTAGTAATTATCTGGTTGGCAGGATTAATTTTGGTTGACGGCCCGACTGTAAAATTCAGACGGTGGATCAATTACTACTGCAAATTTCCTAAGTCGGAGATGTGGAAAGTATTTCGTACTCTTAACTTCCGTCTTGCTCATTGGGTCAGTAACAAATATCGCAGGTTCAGGAAGCGTCCAAGATACCTTGCTTTTAAATTGTTGGTCAGTGTCTCTAAGTCCTTTACAACTCTTTTCGTGCATTGGGGACATTGTTTTCTACAGTAGTGTCTTTCTTCATGAGAAGCAGTATGAATCGAGAGGTTCAGGTACGTTCCGATAGCTATCGGAACTGTGAGAAGTTTAGAGAAAAAAATCCCCTTTACCTACTCGACTTTATTTTTTATCATAGTGATATTTACAAGCAAAGATCTGAAGGTCATTCCCTTCAATCTTGTAAACGAGTCTATGAGCTTGATCAATACGTCTTGACCAAAATCCGGCAAGGTCAAATTTAAGTGGTTCTGGTTTTCCAATTC
>CAYVBH010000193.1:0-7781 GCA_964449015.1 uncultured Bacteroidales bacterium | reverse complement strand
CCATAAATATCCTCAATGGTGGCACTGGCAAAATCCTTGTAAGTGGCATACCGGAGCTTGACTACTGGTATTTGTTTTGAGGTGGCATCAAAATCATGTACCGGATATCGAGTTCCATGCTCACCATATGCCATCACGATATCATTCTTTCCGTTTACATCAAAATCGTTGACAAAAATCTCAAAAGGCTCTTCTTTGCTCGTTTTGTATTTGTAATTCAATCCCAGGTTGCCGGCAACAAAGTCAATATCACCGTCCTTGTCCATGTCGATGGGTTGAATGCTGTACCACCATCCAGTGGTTTCAGCAAAGCCTTTTTTATCGGTAACATCCATAAATCCGGATCCGGTATTTTCGAAAAAGCAGATTTTCATCCATTCTCCCACAACGATCAGGTCAATATCCTGATCATCGTCAAAGTCGGTCCACACAGCATCGGTAACAAGGCCTATCTTACTTATTGCAGGGGCAACCTGTTCGGTCGCATTCTCAAACCTCAATTCAGATCCTTTTTTGCCATTATTTCTTAAAATATAGCTATTGGCAGGGTAGGGGTAATTTCCGGGCACAATGCGGCCTCCGACAAACAAATCCAAATCGCCGTCATTGTCGAAATCACAAGCCTTTACACATTTGCCGCTCTGATCCAGTCCGGCCGGAAAAACCTCTTTACTTTTAACAAACCCGTTTACAGTGTTAAGATATAACCTGTCCTGGTAGTATTCAGCAGGTTTCCCGGGATTATTACCTCCGCTTACCACATACAAATCTGTTCTTTCGTCACCATCCGCGTCAAATAACAATGCTCCTGTGTCTTCATAATTGCTGTCATCAGTCCATGGCCCGGGCATTTCCTTAAAGGTGCCTTTCTCAGTCTGCAGGTACATAGCCCCTTTTGACCCCTGGGCATTGCCGACGAAGAAGTCGTCGAGCCTGTCGCCATTGATGTCGCCGGTTGCCAGCCCCGGTCCCATTTGCGAATTTTTGTGGGGTAATAGTTCTTCGCTTTCAAAATCATCGAAATCGTCTTCCTGGTGCTTGAAGTCGATCCCCGAAGCAACAGTAATATCTCTGAAGTGTGGTTTCTTTTCGGGGGCAGCAGGTTTAACCTGGTTGGCATCCTTATAGGATAACTTCAAGGTTTGGTCTGCTAGTATGTTTTTCAGAATCTGCATTTTGCCATCGGGCCAGATTACAGTCAGTTCGTCAATGGTGTCGTTCTGTGCCAGTCCAAAATGCAGGGTGGCAGGCACACTCGACTGGTATCCCCGGGTCAGGGTGAGTTCCTGGTATTGTGTAATGTCTTTGGTTTTCACCGTGATGATGCTTCCCAGACCAAACAAATTATGATCGGGACCGGCCAGGTTGATTTTGATGAAGTGGTTATTCTTATTATTTGCAGCTCTGTTTTCATATACGGCAGAAACTTTATTGACATTACAGATCACGATATCCAGGTCTCCGTCGTTGTCGAAATCGGAATAAGACATGCCGTTTGTGAGGGTAGGTTCTTTAAATCCCCAGTCAACGGAAACATCTGTGAACGAAAGATCACCATTGTTTTTAAAGACATAGTTTCTTACCGGTGTGCAAGGAAACAACTCAGGCCGGTATTCCTTGACCTGTCTGAAGTATTCATTTTCCATCGGATCGCGGAGCACATCGCGGTCGTTGATGTCTTTCAACACGCCGTTGGAAACAAACAGATCCTTGTTGCCGTCGTTATCCAGGTCAAGGAAAATTCCGCCCCAGCTCCAGTCGGTATAAGCCGTTCCGGCAAAAAGGGTGATGTTGCTGTAAACCGGTATGCTGTCGAAAATGCCGTTGTTAATCTGCAGTGAGTTCTGCATATATTGGTAATGAAAGCCTATTTCTATGCTTTTATTGAATAAATCCCGCTGTAAAGGCATTACATTCACAACCCTGCGGAAATGATCCTCCGGGGTCATGTCGATCTGGTACATGTCAACCAGTCCGTCGTTGTTGATGTCGGCTGCGTCTAATCCCATCCCGAAAATTGATGTTTGAAAAGTAGCCTCTTTGACTACTTCCCTGAATGTACCGTTTCGGTTATTCAGGTAAAAACGGTCGGGCGGGTTGAAATCATTGGAAATGTATAAATCCTTCCAGCCGTCGTTATTGAAGTCCATTGCCACAACGCCAATCGACATGCCGTAATTCCTTAAACCGGCTTCATCAGTCACATCGGTGAAAGTTCCGTTGCCATTGTTTCGGTATAAATGTCCGGATTCTTCAAATCTATTCTCAATGACTTTAGTATAATAAAAATCAACACCCATGCTTACGAGAACTATGGGATAGTTGGCAACATAAAGATCAAGAAACCCGTCGTTGTTGTAGTCAAAAAATGTGGCCTGAATTGAAGAGCTCTTGTCATTGATGCCATAGCTTTTGGCACTTTCGGTAAAAGTATTGTCTTTGTTGTTGATAAACAGTAAGTTGTCAGAAGGTTGATATTTACCTGAAACACAAACATAAATATCGAGCCAACCGTCGTTATTGACATCGGCCATGGTTGACCCGGTAAACCACTGGTGATTGCCCATAATGCCTGCCTTTTCTGAAATATCTTCAAACTGCATGTTACCCTTGTTCAGGTAGAGCTTGTTGGGCACCAGGTTACCGGTAAAGAAAATATCATCGAGCCCGTCGTTGTTGATATCACCCACGGAAACACCACCACCCATATACATATAAGGGAAAACGGTATAATTCAACGTGTCGGTTTCAATCAATTCATTCAGAAAATCAATACCTGTTTTGGATTGGGAAAGTTTTTTGAATGGTTCTTTGGAAAATCTTCCACAGGACAGTAGCAAAAGACAAGTCAGGATAATGCTGAAAAGCGACTTCATGATCATTGAATATATTGGGTTGCGAGGGCCGAATATATTACAATTATTTTGAAAAACTAATACCCAGGGTTTTGATCCTCCTGGTTGATGTTGGAATTTAAATCAATTTCTGATTGCGGAATGGGCCAGAGATAATGTTTGTCCGGATCAAAATGTATCCAGGTTTTCAGGTCATTCGGTAAAGCGGGTATGGCTTCATCCCTCATAAAATCCTCAAGACGGCGCCACCGAATCAAGTCGTTGATACGAACCTGCTCATTGCAAAGCTCAATTTTTCGTTCGTGTTCAATGGCTTTTCGGATCTGTTCCTTATTGGCAACAGGATAAACCGTATCCATGGCAGGGATGCCATAATTGGGCATCATCACATCAGCCCTGTTTCGTACCCGGTTGATGTAATCAACAGCCCCCGGAATATGACCAAGTTCGTTTTCCACTTCGGCCATCATCAACAACACGTCAGCTAACCGGATCACTTTCGTATTGATTCCCGAATTGTTAACCTCAGACTCCTGCTTGTAATAATTCTGGTATTTCTTCCAGCCGGTTTTATAAATCACTCCATATATTTCTACCCAAAGATTATTGGAAATAAAAGCCGTATCATTGCCGTTGTTGTACAAATCTCCTGTCTGGTAAATACAATAACCCAACCGGGGATCGGTTTTTATGCCATTGTCGTCAATGGCTTCAAATTCTTCCACCAAATCTGTAGAGGGCCATACGTTATGCCAGTTAAAACATCCGTATTCCATTGGCCTGAAGTTTCCTTCATTGAGCCCTGAACCATCGCCAGACCACATATTATCGGTTCCCAATTTCGGATTGAATTCTATTTCAAATATGGATTCCGGTCCATGTTCTGTTTCTTCCTTAAAATTGTCAGAATAAATGTCTTCGAGCCGGTAGTTTTCAACGTCTTCAATTACTTTAAGAAAGGCATCTTTCGCAGCCAGGAAATCTACCTGGTTGTTCGATTCATTGGCCTGAAACAGATAGGCCTTTCCCAAAAGTGCCCATGCCGCTCCGGATGTGACCCGGCCTTTTTCTTCGAGTTTTTTTGGCAGGCATTTTTCAGCTGCAGCGGTCAGATCCGATTCAATCTGATCCCATACCTGGGATTTGGACATTCTGGGTAATCCCGTTCCTTCCTGGGGATTATTCAGATAAAGCGGAACATCTCCAAACCGGGTCACCAGAAGAAAGCAATAAAACGCTCTTAAAAACCGTGCTTCGCCAATAAATTTGCTCTTTATCTTCTGAGCAATAAATGCATCAGGTATCTTGTTTATGACATCTTCATTGTTGATAACAAAATTGGCCCGGTTGATGCCGGTATAACAATCTTTCCAGTATGCATTGATAGTCCCATTATTGGCATCAAAGAAATAGGAAAAAAAATCTCTGCCAATACTATAATATCCGAAACCGTGTATTTGCTCCATAGACATACAGTCTAAGGCATAATACATAGCATGCTGATATAACCCATGTGTTTGCAAACCGGCATAAACAGCATTAACCGCCATTTGAACCTGGGCTTCAGTTTTAAAATAGGTTTCCGGGGTCAACTGGTTCGGGTTTGTTAATTCCATCTTGTCTGCATTGCACCTAAAAAGAGAAAGAATCAGTAACGCGGCTAATGAAATAAACAAGAGCCTTTGCATTCTCATGATTTACCTAATTAGTACCTTAAAGATACTAATACTAATCTGATCTTTAGCTTCTTTTACCAGGAAAGAACCGCATGATCCGGCACTTACCTAATTTGGAAAACCTGAAACTTACAGTTATTATTACCCACCAGAACGGATTTGCTCTGTTCAGTATTTTTTATATGAATCAGTGACAGTGCCTTGGCATCACCGGGAACAAAAAATCCGGAAAGGGCAGAGGGGACAACCACGAAATTACCTTTGCCATCACCCTTCAGAAAGATTCCGATTCCGGCATCGTTTCTGGGTGTTACAACTTCCACATTAAAGAGGTTACCGGCGGCAAGAATATCCAGGTGTCCGTCCTGATCGAAATCTTCCAGGATAATACCGTTTATGGATGACAACTGCGCCTCATTAGGTAAAGGATGCATCTCAAACCTGCCATTTCCGGTGTTTTCAAAGTAGCAGCTGGCAAAGGTTTCCGCTTGCAGGTGCAATGCTTTTTGAAGTAAATGATCAGTGTATATTTCAGAAACCGTGGCTTCGCCAAATGCCGCGTATGTAGGAAACTTAATGGCAATCCAGGGATTCTGGCTGACAAAACAGGATCTTCCTCTCAAAGGAAATTGTTTTTCTCCCTGGTAATAACTGAGAACAATATCTGATCCCCCGTCGTTGTTAAAATCTCCGGCATACACATCAAATGTTTTTCCGGGTTTTGCCTGGTATCTCATATTAAGTCCCAGGTTACCGGCAACCAAATCGATATCCCCGTCCGCATCCATGTCAGCTCCTTCCAATGCAAACCACCAGCCCCGGGTGCCTTCAATTTCAGATTTTGTGAATTTTCCATTAACATTTTTAAAAATGCATACCGGCATCCATTCTCCGGCAACGACCAGGTCAGGCCATTCATCCTGGTTTATATCCATGCAAACTGCCGATGTAACCATTCCGATTTCCTTGAGATCAGGCGCCAATTTAGATGTAACATCTACAAACCGGACCTGACCATTTGCCGATTTGTTTTCCAGAATATAACCGTCGGCCGGGAAAGGATATTTCCAGGGAATTTGTCTGCCTCCTATAAATAAATCAAGATCTCCGTCCTTGTCGAAGTCAATTGGTTTCACGCATGAGCCGCTTGAAAATAGCTGGGGCAAAGCTTCATCATCCTTGTGAAAGTTTCCTTTGCCATCATTAATGTATAACCGGTCAGCATATTCTTCTGAACCTGCCGGAAATTCATAGCCTCCACTAACCACATAAAGATCCTGGTCTCCATCTCCGTCTGCATCAAAAAACAGGGAACCCATATCATCCGACTGGATGTCTTTTTCCCAGGGCCCTGAATGAATGGCGAAAGTCCCGTTTTTCTGTTGGGTAAACATATTACCAGCGCTTTTTGCAGCATTACCGATAAAGAAATCTTCAAGTCCGTCGTTGTTTACATCGCCAACCGCAATGCCCGGTCCCAGCATCGACATTTTGTGAGGCAAAAGAGCCTGTTTCTGGTAATCGTTATAGGTATTTTCTTTATGAACAAAAACAGGCTGAACCTGGTCTGTTACTTCATCAAACAATAGCGCCTGATTAATTGTCCGGGGAGCCGCGGGTAAGGCATCCGTATATTTCAACACCAATTTCTGATTGGCTCGCACGTTTCTGAGTTGTTGAACCTTTCCATCGGGCCATTTAACCAGTATGGAATCTACGGTTTCATACTTTGAGAGACCGAAGTAGATTATGGGTTCTACCGAAGACTGGTAACCCCTTGACAAAGTAAGCTCGGCAACCTGTAACTTTCCTTCTTTCCAGACAGTCACTTCCGACCCGATGCCCATTTTGTTTTTGGGCGTACCTTCAAAGGCAATCTTCAGGTAATTTCCAAGTTGCTTTTCAACAGCGTTATTTCTATAAATGACTGCTTTCTGGTCAATATTATTCACAATGAGTTCCAGGTCTCCGTCATTATCCAGATCGGCATACGCCGCGCCGTTGGAATAATCTTCATCCTGAATGCCCCATTCATTATTGCAATGTGAAAAAGTAAGGTCGCCGTTATTTTTAAAGAGATAACTAACCAGTTTTTTATAAGGCATTTCTTCAACCTGTTCCAGCAATTCCTGGTTGCTGAGTGCGCCTTTGCGGTCTTCCAATACCCCCAAATCAGTAAAGAAATCGAAGTTATTGATATCTCTCCGGATTCCGTTGGCAACAAATACATCTTTCCATCCGTCGAGGTCAAAATCGGCAAACAAGGCGCCCCAGCTCCAGTCGGTCGAGGTCACTCCTGCAATCCAGCCTGCATTGCTGAACCGGGGCAGACCATTTCGCATGATTCCCCGGTTCAGTTGCAGTGTACTGTAAGGGTATTGGTAATGCAATCCCTCATTTACCATTTCTTCAAATTCATCAAGGCCCAATGGCATCAAGTTTTCCTTGGACCTTTTATTGTCTTCGGGGGCCATGTCAATTTGCAAAATATCGGGCAATCCATCGTTGTTGTAATCGGCAATATCGGCTCCCATGCCGTAAAATGAGGTTTGCCCGGCGACTTCTCCGTTGCGGTCGGTGAAAGTTCCGTTTCCGTTATTGAAGAAGAAGAAATCGGGACTGGTGAAATCATTGGAAATGTATATGTCCTTGAATCCATCCTGGTTCAGATCGCTGATTGTGGCGCTCAGCGATAAACCGAAAGTAAGCAAACCGGCCTGTGCAGTGACATTGGTAAATTTGCCGTTTCCCTCATTCCGGTACAGATGTCCCGATTCATTCATTTTGACATTACGCATCATCTGTTTGTAAAAAAAGGCGGGCGACTTGAACTGGGTAATGGGATAATTGGCCACATACAGGTCGAGATCTCCATCATTATCATAATCAAAGAAAGTACCCTGGGTGCTTTTACCGTTGTCATCAAGGCCATATTTGGCGGCTTCCTCGCTGAATACAGGGATACCATCGGCGTTATTCCCCTGGTTTACAAACAGTATATTCCTGCACATATCAATCAGCCCGGATACGCTGACATATATATCCGGCAGTCCGTCTTCATTGATGTCGCAAACGGTTGATCCCAGCATCCAGCGTCCATCACCTCCTGTTTGAGAAATCTCTGTAACATCTTTGAATCTAAAATCTCCCTGGTTGAGATAAAGCTTGTTGCTTACCATATTGCCTGTGAAGTATATATCGGTAAGCCCGTCGCTGTTAAAGTCGGCAACAGATACGCCACCTCCCATAT
>CAYVBH010000192.1:0-7785 GCA_964449015.1 uncultured Bacteroidales bacterium | reverse complement strand
TGGTTTTTTTCAAGGTGGGATTTACCTACCTGGCCAATTACAATATTGTTTTTTTGAGAAATTATGTCATTCGCGATATCCGGAATGTGATTTTCAACAAAACCGTTTCGCTTCCTATTGGTTTTTTCACCGAAGAACATAAGGGCGACATCATGTCGCGAGTTACAGGAGATGTGCAGGAAGTTGAGGCGTCCATTATGAATTCGCTGGATATGATTCTTAAAAATCCGGTAATCATCCTGGTGGCTGTAGTTATCATGATTATCATGAGCTGGCAACTGACCCTCTTTGTATTTGTGCTTTTCCCCATTGTAACCGTAATTATCGGCCGTATTGGTAAAACATTGAAAAAACGATCGCTGGCCGGCCAGGACAAAATGGGCGAACTGCTCAGTACACTTGAGGAATCACTGTCGGGACTCAGGATCATAAAAGCTTTTAATGCTGAAGAAAAGATTGCTGCCAGGTTTCACAAGGAAACCGAAGAGTACCGCAGGATCATGAACCGGCTGCTGAAGCGCAGGTACCTGGCTCATCCGTTGAGTGAATTGCTGGGTACGGCGGTTATTGTTATTGTGATGATCTTCGGAGGCCATCTGATCATTGGCGGCAAAGGGTTCTTAACTGCTGCCGAATTTCTGGCATATATTGCTATTTTTTACACCATCATCAATCCGGCCAAGTCATTTTCACAGGAGTATTACAGCATTCAAAAGGGACTGGCCTCCATGGAGCGGATTAACCGGATCCTGAATACCACTTCAACAGTAACAGAAAAAGAAGATGCCAGGCCGGTGAAGAAATTTCACCAGGCTGTGGAATACCGGCATGTATCATTCCGGTATAAAACCGATTTGGTATTGAACGACATCAATATCCGGCTTGAAAAAGGCAAAACCATTGCACTGGTGGGTCATTCCGGTTCGGGAAAATCGACACTGGTTGATCTGTTACCGCGTTTTTATGATGTAGAAAGCGGCGAAATTCTTGTTGACGGTCATGATATCAGGGATCTGAAGATTGCTGACCTGAGAAACCTTATGGGCATTGTTAACCAGGAACCCATTCTGTTCAATGACACCTTCTACAACAATATAGCCTTTGGTGTTGAAAACACAACCATAGAAGAAGTGGTTAATGCCGCCCGTGTTGCCCATGCTCATGAGTTCATTGAGGCTGCCGAAGGCGGTTACCAGGCAACTATAGGCGACAGGGGAAGCAAACTCTCCGGAGGTCAGCGGCAACGACTAAGCATTGCCAGGGCAGTTTTAAAGAATCCTCCCATTTTGATACTTGATGAAGCTACATCTTCATTGGATACGGAATCGGAGAAGCTGGTTCAGGATGCACTGAATAAGCTGATGGAAAACCGCACCTCGATAGTGATTGCTCACAGGCTTTCAACCATAGTTCACGCAGACGAGATTTTTGTGCTGCACAACGGAACCATTGTGGAACATGGAACGCACGAGCAGTTGCTGGCTGCCAATGGCGAATACCAGAAGTTCTATTCCATGCAGTACTTTACCTGATAATATCTTCGTAGAGTTTTTTCGTATTGGCGATCATGTTCTCAACCGAGAAGATTTGTTGCATGCGGCTAAAGCCTTCTGCAGCATAGGTCTGCCACAGTTGCCGGTTTTCAGCAAGGCGTATGATGGCATCTGCCAGTGCTGCCGGCTCTCCCTTTTTTACAGTCAGTCCCGATTTTTCATGTGACACCAATTCAGCCAGACCTCCGACATCTGAAACCACACAGGGGACTTTCAGACACATGGCCTCCATTACACTCCGACTGAGGCTTTCACTGAGCGAAGGCTGAACATAAAGGTCACAGGCAGCGATTACTTCATAAACATCTTTTCGGTAACCCAGGGTGTGAATCCTGTCTTTGAACGGACTGGCATCAATAAGCCGCCTGATACCGGCTGACTCCATTCCCTGTCCGATTAAGACAATGTGCAGGGGCAGTTTTGGATCCATCTTATATGTGGCTTTCAACAGGTAAGGAACACCCTTAACCTTGCGAACATTGGCCACACAACCTACGATTATTGCATTGTCAGGTATACCCAGCGTTTTACGTGAAACAGGTAGGGTATTGGCAAACCATGCAGGATCCATTCCTTTGTAGATCATCACAGCTTTGGATTTAGCCAGCAACTGTCTTTTTGCATGATGCAGCACGTAGTTCGAATTGCAAACCAGGTAATCAATCCGCGGATTCAGATGCGACCACCAGGCAGTGGGGTCGTACCAGTACAAACCTGCCGCGCCACGATACGCGATTACCTTCACTGGTTTTCCAATGGCTGCCAGGGTTCCATTCACAATAGCCTTGGTGTTGAACAGGTGGAGAATGTCGTAATGCCGTTTTTCAATTTCGTTTCTGATAAGACTTATTGATTCAGGGCTGAACTTACGGACCGGGTGGGAGGGGATTACCCTGATACCAAGATCACCGAAGATCTTCACATAGGGTGAACCCGAGGGTATCATCACATCAACATGGATACCTTTGTTATGCAAACCTTTAACCAGTTCAATGTCGGGTTTGTAAGGAGCGCTTTCAGTTATACCGCTTATAATAAGAACCCTGGTTGCCATATTTGTATGTGATTAATTTCTCAGGAAGATCTCATAGGCTTCCTGCTGTATTGCCTTGCCCGTTTGTATTAGTTGATCAGTTACCTTTCCTTGGTTCAGAACCACTTTCCCGAGGTCATTGTCATATACCAGTTTCACTGAATCCGACATGAGTCCGAAACCATTGTTGAATTCGTAGAATGCGAATTGTTGTGATGAGCGGAAGATATTCCGGCTCAACGGATACTGGGTGGACGGAATGCGAAGCTGATCGAGCAGTGAATTGGCCAGGTCGGCCTGTGCCATATAGGTTGTTATTACGGTATCCTGTTTTATGGCGCCTCCTGTCCATACCATGGGTATCCTGTATTTCTCGGGATAATAAACAATGGTATTCCCCGGGAATTTGGTACCATGATCTGCCTGAAAAATAATCAGCGTATTATTCCACCATGAACTTTGCTTCGCCTTTTGAATAAAATCACCGATGCAACTGTCGACATAATAAGCCGAGCTGCTTACCTTGGCGTCAATGGTGTTTCTGCCGAATTTAGGCGGTATGGGTACATCAAAAGGTTCGTGATGGCTTAATGAAAGCATCACCTTGAAAAACGGTCCGGTTTCCTGGTCACATTCTTCGATTAACCGGTTGAAGGTGTGCTGGTCATGAACGCCCCAGCGACCTGTTCTCAACGATTTGTCGAAGCCGGTTATTTCAATGATCTCTTGAAATTTCCCGTTTACCAGGTATGAACGTATGTTGGCAAAGTCGACATCGCCGCCATAAAGAAATGAAGTCTGGTAGCCTGCCTGAGCCAGGTCGCGCGAGATGATGCCCAGCTTTTGTGTTTTGTTGGGAAATTTGATGATTGAAATTTTACCCAATGCCGGATACCCGCTCAGTATGGAAACCAGGCTTTTATCGGTGCGTGAATCGCTGGCGAAGTAATTTGGGAACAAAACACCTTCGCTGCATAGCGTGTTGAAGTTGGGAGTTACACCGGGCAGTCCGCCTAAGGGCTCTACCAGTTTGGCCGTAAAACTTTCAAGAATAACCAAGATGATGTTGGGCCTTTCCTGTTTGAGAAGTCTTGTACCCGGGTTGGCTTCAGTATAGAGGTTGTTAAGACACGCATGGTTTGTTTGGTCGTCCTGAAACCGGAACGGATTGGGCTGGTCTTTCTTTTCAAGCAATGAATGAACGGTATTCCACAATACGTTAATGGCTGCGTGATTCGGGTAGGGATCGGGATGGAAATAAACACGAGATACACTGATGGCTGCGATGCCTGTTCCTCCTCTTATAGCCACGAACACCAATGGAAAAATCAGGACAAAAACCGGAATTCCTTTCCATCGTGGTTTTTCAGATTGAATAAGGTGAATGGCAATAAGTCTCTTAAAGGTATAGAACAATAGAAAAACCATAAGTGCCAGGGAAGCAACAAGAACAGCAATCATGCCCCATGATGTGGAAGCCAGCATTTCCCGAGGCTTCCCAAGAAATCGCAGTGCTGTATTGTCCAACCTTATACCCCAGTATTTATAAATCTCCAGATCGACCAGGATGGCAATCACTACCGGAATCAATACAACCAGGGTGTAGGTGCCGATTATCCGGGAGGTCAGTTTTCCGCCGGTATAAACGGTAAATAATAATACAATAAGGGGGAAGAGAACCAGATAGCTGCTTGCCGAAAGGTCAAGCATGAAACCGTGTATGAAAATGCCGGCAATATCTGACAGATTGAGATTGGCAGTCAGGTTGATATGGTATAGCAGGAAAACTAACTTGGCCAGGAAAAAGATACACAGCCAGTAGATATAATAAAGCAGAAAGAATTTGATCCTTGAACGCATAATCCTTGTTGAGAGACCGGCAAAGATACGAAATTAATATCATGTCGGCCCGGCCGTTCTCAGGCTAAAATCAGGTAAGTGGTGTATCCTATATATAGAAGCACCAAAGCAGCACCTTCCCAACGGTCAATCATAGCCTTTTTCCCCGAATAGGTGAAAAGCAGCAACAAAACAGTACCTCCTATTAAAACTGTAATGTCAGTATTGAATGTCATTTGGTAAGGCAGGGGACGTATTATGGCTGAAATGGCCAGAACCAGGAAGATATTAAAGATGTTTGAACCCACCACGTTGCCAATGGCGATGTCCGCATTCTTTCTGTAGGCGGCTACTGCCGATGTGGCAAGTTCAGGCAGTGATGTCCCTGCTGCAATGATGGTGAGGCCGATAATTCTTTCACTGATGCCCAAAGCATGGGCAATATCAACGGCATTGTTTACCGAAAGGCTGCCACCAAAGATCAATCCTGCCAGTCCGGCTAATATGAATAACAAGGATTTCCACAGGCTGTAGTTTTTCCGGTCCATAGGCATTTCCGGGTTATCACTTTTCATGTTGCGGAATATATAGTACAGGAAAATGGCAAAGAAAGCCAGCAGGATGAGCCCATCCACGAAACCGATCCGGTTTTCCCGGTTGTCAGTAAAAAGGTGGTCATTGGCCAACAGCATCACCATGAATGCGGCAATGATGGTATAAGGTATTTCCTTGACAATGGTTGAATGCTGAACCACAATGGGTATAATCAGGGCAGAAATTCCCAGGATGACAAAAAGATTAAAGATGTTGCTGCCGATGACGTTACCCAGGGCCACGTCATTCTGACCTTTCACGGCTGCAATCACACTCACCACCATCTCGGGTGTTGAGGTTCCCATGGCAACAATGGTAAGTCCGATTACCAGTTCACTGATATTAAAACGTCTGGCCAGTGATGAGGATCCGAGCACCAGGAAGTCAGCTCCTTTAATGAGCAGGGCAAATCCGGTGAGCAGAAGAATGATGTTCAGAATCATGGTCTGCTATTTTTGGTTTAGTAGTGCAAAAATAGCATTTTTAGGATGACGATTTGTCCTCGTAATAGTGCATCTGGGTGATGTATTCGTATACCTTACCGGGAAGGAAATGCCTGATATCATGCTTTGCTTTGAGGGCTTCCCTGATAAAGGTAGAGGAGATCTCCATCTGTGGTGCATCCACTATCATCATGTTGGGGTATTGGTCGGGTTCCACAGGATAGCCCGGCCGGGGATAAACATAGCGTTTGTATTGCGCTTCAATGATCTGATAATTCTTCCATTTGCGAAATGTGGGCAGTCCGTCTGATCCCATGATTAAAACAAATTCGGTAGCCGGATGAAGTTCTTTAAGCCAGGTGAGTGTATCGATGGTATAGGAAGGTTTGGGCATTCGGAATTCAATATCACAAACCCGGAACCGGTCGTCGTTTTCCACAGCAATTTCCAGCATGGCTCTCCTTTTGTGGTCTTCAAGCAGTGAGTTTTGTTTCTTCAGGGGATTTTGGGGGCTGATTACGAACCAAAGCTGGTCGAGATCGGTGAATTCGATCATGTAATTGGCGATGGCCAGGTGGCCAATATGAACCGGGTTGAACGACCCGAAATAAAGACCCGTTTTCATAGCTGAACAGGCAGGTTCAGAAATTCAGACACCAGTTTTTCAGTTTCTTTCAGCGCATCTTCCAGCTTATCGTTAACCACTATCATATCAAATTTTGGCGCATATTTCATTTCCAGTGAGGCTTTGTTGATCCGGTTCCGGATTTTGTCCTCCGATTCGGTACCCCGGTTTTCCAGTCGCTGTTTCAGCACTTCAATTGAGGGTGGTTTGATAAATACTGCCAGAGCCTGGCCGGCAAACTTGCTTTTCAGGTTCAATCCGCCCATGACGTCCACATCGAACAAAACGTGGCGATCGAGGTCCCAGATACGCTCTACTTCCGATTTCAGCGTGCCGTAGTAATTATTTTTATAGACTTCTTCCCACTCCACGAATGCGTTTTCGTCGATCAGGTCTTTAAACCGGGCTACCGTCATAAATTGGTAATCGCGCCCATCGACCTCTCCGCTACGCATGGGCCGTGTGCAAGCCGACACTGAAAATGAAAGCCGGAAAGAGGGAATGTCCAGGAGATACCTGACGATGGTCGTTTTCCCGGCTCCTGAGGGGGCCGAAATGATAACAGCTTTTCCACTCATATCGTTATAAAACGTTCATCAATTGTTCTTTTATCTTTTCGAGTTCATCTTTCATCAGCACCACCAGTTTCTGAATGCCCGAATGATTTGCTTTGGAACCAATGGTATTGATCTCCCGGCCTATTTCCTGGGCAACAAAACCCAGCTTGCGGCCAACCTGGTCGGTTTCTTTCATTACTTCGATGAAGTATTTGCAATGATGTTTCAACCGGGTCTTTTCTTCGGAAATATCCATCTTCTCGAGGAAATAGATCAGTTCCTGTTCGTACCGGTTCTTGTCAATGCTTTCCTTCGGAATAAACTCAAGCAGTGAACTTTCAAGTTTGTTTCTGATGGTCTGTGTGCGCTCTTTTTCAAGAGGGCTAACCTGTTCGAGATATGATTCGATAATTCCGATGCGGGAGGAAACATCATTTGCCATCGCAAGACCCTCAGTGTTGCGGAACTTTTCGAGTTCATCAATGGCCTGGGCAAGCGTTTGCATCAGCTTTTGGGCTTCTTCCGGATCAACTGTTTCCTTATCGTTGTTCAGCGAATCAGGCAATCGTAATATGGTTTGCAGAACAGGCTCGCTATTGCTGATACCGGTCTCTTTAATGATTTCCATTAATTGCCGGTAATAATCTTTCACCACGGCACTGTTGATCTGTGTAGCCTGTTTACCTTCTTTATACTCAATGTTGAAGGTCACTTCAATTTTTCCGCGTTTCAGCCTGTTGGCCAATTCATTCCGCATATCCATTTCCTTTTCGCGATATGCCGGGGGCATTCTGAAATAGAAGTCCAACTGCTTGCTGTTTAACGATTTGATTTCGATTGTGGCTACTTTTTCTCCCAGTTCACAGGTAGCTTTCCCGTATCCCGTCATTGACTGTATCATACACTCCATGTTGTGATGCAAACCTAAGTTAATTTTAATATGATGCAAAGTTACCTGATGTGAAAATCAAGCATTACCTGGCCCTCCAGGGAGGCAACCAGGTGATCGCCCTGTTTAACCGGGCCCACTCCCGCCGGAGTTCCGGTGAATATCAAATCTCCGGTTTTCAGCGTAATGAAGGTTGAAACATAGGCAATGATCTCGTCAAAGGAAAAAATCATGTCTTTTGTATTGCCTGTC
>CAYVBH010000191.1:0-7800 GCA_964449015.1 uncultured Bacteroidales bacterium | reverse complement strand
CAACCGACGAATCAACCACAGTCAGCCTGTATGCAGAGGCAGTACCTTTCACACCGGCTTTGTTCCTGAAGATTTCATACTGAAAAGCCTGTCCATAAAGTTTTATCATAAAGATCCAAAACAAGAATTGCTAAGAATACTCATACTGAGTTCTTTGTGACCTTTGTGAAATACTTAGTGCACTAAGTGTTTATTTTTTTTCCAAAAAAAAGTAGGGTAGAATATTTTTTATGCGGATTAATAGCAAAGAAGCCAATAAAAAAGAAGCTTTTAAACTATTAATAATTAAAACGCAATGTCATGAGAAAATCAATTGTAAAAATCGCTTTAAGTGCCATAGCACTTAGCCTGTTTGCAGTATTTACCTATGCACAGGAAAACGAAGCCCCGGCTCAGCAACGCAACCAGGTGAAAGAACAAACTGCTGTACAACAGCAGGATGGTGTTCAAACACAAACTCAAACGCAAACACGTACGCAAACACAAACCCAGGAACAGACTGCCAAACAACAGCAGGAGGGAGTTCAGACTCAGACCCGGACGCGCGAACATTCAGGTATCATGAATATGGAAGGAGAGCGTGCACAGAATCAGGTGAACCAGCAAACCCGTGAAAGGTTCCGCGCATCCTTAACCGATGAACAAAAGAAAGTCCTTGAAGACAAGGAAATGACCAGGGAACAGAAAAGAAAGGCTCTTAACGAGTCGCTGACCGAACAACAGCGGAATATGCTGCGGGAGAATCAGGAGATGCGGAAACAACAACGCAATGAGTTTCGCAACAATGCCACAGAAGAACAGCAGCAACAGATGCAACAAAGTCGTGAGGGCACCCGCACTCAATCAGGCAGACAAACCAGAGGCAGGTAACATTTAACAACCAGCCAAATCAATAAGTCCGGGATGTCAACAGGCACACCCGGACTTACTTCAAAAAGTAACCTTGATAATAATCTATAAACCCCAAACAGTTATGAAACGGAATGTAATGGCACTAATACTCCTGATACAAGGTTTATCAGCATGGTCACAGACCGACAGGATTGACTCGTTATTGAATGATTTTGTATGGGGTGATAAGGAAATGATGACACTCCTGGATCCCCCTGCATCATTTTGCTATCTCTACGGCGGACTGTCAGGTGAAAACAAAACCATGTACGCCGGAAGAGAACTTGAAGAAGACATGATGACCATGAATGGCAGCCTCTTTTTCTTTCATTCCAAGGGCGTTTTTCTGGGCGCATCAGGCACATGGTACGGCGATCCGGGTGAAGGCTACAGCAATACCATATTGTCCGCAGGAATTTACAGGCCACTCAACGCAAAAAAGAATCTGAACTTCAGGGCATCATACAGCCACTACTTTTATACAAGTTCCGATTCGCTCGATGACAATCCTTTTACCAATAGTCTGGGTGCAGGTTTGTCCTTAAGAAATAACTGGATCGGTGGTCGCCTTTCCCTGAATGTGTTGTTCGGGCAGGAATTTGGAATGAATCTTTCGCCAGCGGTTTTCTCACGCCTCCCGGTAATCCGGTTTGGCAAATACAACAAACTGCAATTGGAACCCGAACTTTCGGTCTTCTTTGGCTCGGAATCAGTAGAGCTGGATCAGATGGGGAGTCAGAGCGGTCAGCAGGGTACCCAGACCGAAATTACTACTGAAAACAAATATAGTCTGCTGAATACCCGGTTCTACCTGCCGGTATGCCTTTACATAGGCGATTTTGATCTTGAATTTGGCTATTCGCTGAATATTCCATCAACACAGCATGAGAACCTGGATTATCCGGTATCCTCCACTTTATCATTCTCCATAGGATACTTGTTTCCTTTGAAATAGGGGAGTAGTACATCACGATTAGCGTTCGATTTTGTGGATATGGAAAAACAATTAACCGAATTGGATTATCTTTAGTGCTGAAAAATGCTCTATTGGTGATGAAACCCATTCTCGAAACCGATACCGACTTTATTTGTGACATTCAGGCCCCCTGCTTCCAGATGCTTACAGCCGAAGAAGCCGGACTCGTGAGATCGGGCAAAACCCAGGTGCTTTTTCGCAAAGGGGATAGTCTTACCAAACAAGGTGCATTTGCCTCATATGTGCTTTTTATGATGACCGGACTGGCCAAACAATACCTCGAAGGGGAAGCCGCTCGCAACTTCAATCTCCGGATCATCAGGCCCGGAGAATTCATCGGACTTTCAGCTGTTTTCACCCGCAATACCTTTAACTACTCATCGGTTGCACTTACCGATTGCCAGGTTTTCCTGGTGGAAAAGGAAACCATTGCCAAAGTGGTAAAGAAAAACGGCATGTTCGGCCATTCCATTATCAAACGCTATTGCGAACAAAATGCCGATCTTTTCAGTGTCATCAGCAACCTGAACTACAAGCAAATGAACGGCAGGCTGGCCGATACGTTGTTGTACCTGAACAGCATCAAGACAGAATATCCCGATATTTTCCAGTTGCTCTCGCGAAAAGATGTTGCCGAATTTGCCGGCATATCTACGGAGAGTGTGGTAAAACTGCTGAAAATTTTTGAAAAAGACGCTCTCATTAAGCTTATAGACAAGGATATTGAAATCCTTAACCCCGAAACACTTTCCGAAATCAGCAAAAGAGGCTGACGAACAACTATTTCCCATAACCTACAGTGCTAACGGCCAATATCTGCCTGCCGGTAGGCAGGGTAGGCAGGGCTAATGGCTAACAGCCAAAGTCCATCTCGCTATTCCTGCACTGCATTTTCATTCTCAATTTTTTTATGGAAATAGTCCCTATTATTCCAAATGGATTGTATATTTGTAATCCGTAACACTAATTATTATTTCGTGTCACCCTTATTAAAACACCCCATGAAATCCTTGTTTAGCTTTCTGGTCAGTTGTTTTTTAGCACTGATGCCTGCTGCACTTTCTGCACAACAGACACCCGGCGATGAAGACACAACAAGAATTGAAGAAATTGTGGTAACCGGAACGAAAACCAACGTCAATCGACATAATGTACCCATGACTATCACGGTGGTCACCGGAAAACAAATAGAAGAAAGCTCGGAATCAGCCTTATTGCCTGTGTTGAGCGAACAGGTACCCGGCGTGTTTATCACCGAACGCGGTATCACAGGCTTCGGGGTATCAACCGGATCGGCAGGCGCCATCAGCATCAGGGGCATCGGAGGCAGTCCGAATACCCAAACGCTCATCCTGTTGAACGGAAATCCACAGTTCATGGGCATCATGGGTCATCCCCTACCCGACGCATACATAGCTTCTGACGTGGAAAAAGTGGAGGTAATCCGCGGTCCGGCCTCCACACTTTATGGTTCCAATGCAATGGGCGGTGTGATCAACATCATTACCAGAGAACAAAAGAAAGAAGGTTTCAGTTCCAACGCCCGCCTGATGTACGGTTCATACAACACACAAAAATACATGGTTAATGCAGGTTTTAAGAAGAAAGGGGTTCATACACTAGCCTCATTCAATCACGATCAGACCGACGGGCACAGGGATTCTTCCGATTTCTCAATCAACAACGGGTACCTGAGCATGGGATATGAAATAAACAAACATTTCAATCTGAATGCCGATTTCAGTCTGGCCAACTTTGATGCTACAGACCCGGGTAAGGAAAGTGAACTAGCCGGTGAAACGATTGACATCACCAGGGGCATGGGTTCATTTGCCTTTTCCAACTCCTTTGAAAAAACCAACGGTTCCATCCGGTTTTTTTACAATTTCGGAGAACATGACATTACCGATGGATTTCACTCAAAAGACAAAAACTTCGGTACCGTGGTTTACCAATCATTCAACCTCTTTAAAGGGAACACGCTTACCTTCGGTATTGATTATAAACAATACGGAGGAATGGCTGAAAACGTGAAAGCCATGGGCGGTCAGGGAATGGTATTTACAGATACCACTGTGAATGAAATTGCAGGTTACGGATATCTCCAGCAATTGCTTTTTGAAAGACTAACGCTAAATGCCGGTCTCCGGCTTGAACACAACAACATGTACGGCACAGAGCCCGTGCCTTCAGCCGGACTGGCCTATCATCCTTTCAGCACCACCACGGTAAAAGCTTCCGTTGCAAAAGGATTCCGAAGCCCTACCATCAGGGAGTTATTCATGTGGGGAACAGCCAATGAAGAATTAAAACCCGAAAGGATGATTAATTATGAATTCGGTATTGAACAACGCTTCCTGAAAAACAAGCTCACAGCCGAACTGACCATTTTCAAAGCCGAAGGTGACAACTTAATAAAAACCGTCACCGAAAACAGCATCACCAAATATCAAAACACCGGCAACTTTTCAAATTTCGGCATTGAATTTGCCGGAAGCTATGCCCCGTTGTCCAATCTGGCATTTCGAGCCAACTACAGCTACATATCCATGGATGAGCCTATTATTGCCACCCCGGAGCATCAAATTAACCTGAGTACCACATATCAGTTGAAAAAACTCACCGTTGCCCTTTCGATGCAATCGGTAAATGGCCTTTATACAAGGGTATCACCTGCTAAGGACAAAGAAAGCTATACCCTGTTTAATACCAGACTTGCCTATAAATTCAACCATTACCTGGATGTTTTTGTCAAGGGTGAAAACCTGACCAACCAGGAATACTGTATCAATTACGACTATCCGATGCCTGGTTTCCTGGTTTTTGCGGGAATTAATCTGCATTTTTAACGAAAAAGGCCTTTGCAAAGCGGAATCTCAAAATAAATCAGTATGTCATTTTTCAATTGAAAACATTTCTGATTAACAATCTTCCAAGTTTTTTTTACTGCCCGAAACAATAACCTCCAAATTCTTTTCTATTTTTAGCATATAGAAAAGATTCCCGTTTTAAATATTCTTTTTTCATATGAAACGACGCTCATTCATACAAGCAGGCATGCTTTCGGCCATGGCCGGAGCCATGTTTCCTCTTACTATTCAGGCCTGTAACCCCGCAAGAAAGATTCGTGGCAAAGCAAAGAACATCATCTTCATGGTGAGTGACGGCATGAGCAGTGGTACGCTTACTATGGCCGATTTGTTTCGCCAGCGCAAAGAACAAAAATCAAGTAACTGGATAAAGTTGTACCGCGAAAACAGAGTTACAAGGGCCCTGATGGATACATCTTCGGCGGACTCACTGGTAACTGATTCTGCTGCGGCCAGCTCGGCATGGGGCGGAGGGAAAAAGGTAGAAAACGGAGCCCTGAATGCGAATGCCGATGGATCTTTTAACAAACCGATTCTGCAAAAGTTCAAAGATGCAGGCAAAGCCGTTGGTTGTGTAACAACAGTGCCCATTACCCATGCCACACCGGCAGGATTCTGCATAAGTACAAAAAGCAGAGATGATCAGGCAGCTATTGCCTCGCTATACCTTCCGCTGGAATTTAATGTGATGATGGGTGGTGGTTTTGAGTATTTCAGCGATTCCAAGCGAAAAGACGGTAAAGATATGTTTAATGCATTTCGCAACCAGGGATATCAGGTTGCGCTTACCAATGAAGAAATGAAACACGCATCGACAGGAAAGCCTCTATTGGGCGTATTCTATGAGGGTGGCCTTCCTTATTCGCTTGACCATCTTTCGGATACCAACCTCATGGACAAGATTCCCACTTTAGCTGCGATGACACAAAAAGCCATTGAGCTGATGAGCGCTAACCCCAACGGTTTTGTACTGCAAGTGGAAGGAGGAAAGGTTGATTGGGCAGCCCATGCAAACGATGCCGCCGGTTTGATTTACGACCAGGTTGCTTTTGACGATGCCATCAAAGTGGCTGTTGATTTCGCTGAAAAGGATAAGAACACATTGGTTATCATTACCACCGACCACGGCAATTCCAATCCCGGTTTGATAAAAAGCAAACATGTGGACAAGAAATTCGAAAGTATTTTAAACTTCAAGCACACCAACGACTGGGTGCTTTACGGAATAACCAAAGATTTTACTGCCAACCAGGTGATTGAACGCATTTATGAGGCTCAGCAAATAACACTAACAGAACCTGAGGCAAAAAGCTTGCTTGAAGATTACACAAAACAAAACAACAGTGGAATTTACAACGCATATAAACTCCCGTTCCGAAAGTTTGCGCAAATTCAACAAAGCTATACATCAATAGGTTGGTCGGGTATGGATCACTCATCTGATTTCGTTGAACTGGCCATGTTCGGATCCGGAAGCACAGCACTTAAACCTTTTGTCAGCAACACAGAACTGCATTCATTCATGCTTGAAGTAGCAAAATAACCTAAGCCCCGCAGCAACAATATCTTATCCATATTACAGGTGAAAAATTACTGTTCACCTGTCGTTTTGCCAGAGGATTTTTATATTTTGCATTTTACTCATTCCGGTTTGTTTGTTCCCTCCATCAGCCTATTGATGTCAAACTGATAGCCAATAATTATGCTTTCAAGCCAATCATTTTCTGAGATACTCGGCATCGGACTTGGAGTTTGAAAATAGAAAAACACATTCTTCTCTTCGATTTGGACAATAAGTTTGTTTCCGTTTGAAACCTGTGAGATAATTCTGTGTCCTTTATTGTATAGTCCCCGGGATGAACTTCCCAGGACAACACCTTTTTTTGTGTGATAGTTGCGGGCAACAGTATAATTCTGATTATAATGCAGTTGAATGCCGCATAATTTGTTTCTCCAAAAAGCAAGTGTAAATATCAAATTTTCATTATCAAGAATGCTATAATATTTATTATAATGATCCAGCTCCCCCAATTCAACAATTTCATAACTTTGCAGCTTCTCCAGTGTTTGATCAATTGACTCATCAATTTTTATATCTCCTGCTCTTTTTGAGGTAATCATATAATCATTCTTATTTCCACATTGGCAAAATAGAAAACCTGCCAGGATTATGAATATAATAGGTGCTGCTTTCATAAGTATGTATATAATAATTTTTCTAAATCAGAGGTTACACGCAGAGGATTACAGACATAAAAAGAAAAATGGGTATAAACCATTTGCATATTATGAATGCATACTTCCCAATGCCTTATATAAAATTTGTCTGAGCTCCTTAGCATTACCGGCATCAGAAGTCCGCTCAGATAATGGAACTTCTGAAGCTTCGTGAGCAACAATCTGAACGGGCGCACGGCTCAACACAAAGATTTCATTACCGAGCAAAAGAGCCTCTTCCACGTCATGAGTTACAAAAATCACGGTACGCCTGTCGGATGACCAAATCCTGGAAAAGGCTTTGATCAGGTTTAACTTGAGAGAAATATCCAGTCCTTTAAGCGGCTCGTCCATTAATATAATGTCGGACGGGTAAGCAAAGGCCCGTGCAATGGAAACCCGTTGTCGCATACCCCCGCTTAGCTTTGCAGGGTAATAATCAGCAAAGCCCTCAAGATCTACCAGTCGGATGAAGTGACCGGTAATTTTCTTCTTTTCCGCTTCAGGCTGATTCTGGTTGAGCACAAAGGCGATGTTTTCCTCAACCGTTTTCCATGGAAGCAATCGCGGATCCTGAAAAATATAAGATACCGTTTTATTATCGAAACCATTCAGCAATCCACTGTCGGGCGTGGTTAAACCACCAATAATATTCAGGAGTGTGGTCTTTCCGCACCCCGAAGGTCCAAGGATGCAGGTTATCTGACCCTCCGGGAGCGTCAGGTTGAAGTCGCTGAACAACACCATGTCACCATATGCCTTATGCAATCCTTTTATTTCAATCTTCTTGCTCATTGTTTCCAGGGTGTGACTTGGTGTTCGGTAAACCGGATCAGCTTCTCAAAA
>CAYVBH010000190.1:0-7827 GCA_964449015.1 uncultured Bacteroidales bacterium | reverse complement strand
CCATCATATTTCAGGGAAATATTGTGGGTTTTACCGGGTTCAGTATTGAAAAACCTTCCCATACATGGGATAAAGATGAAATTTCATTGTTTCATCAGGTCGGAGAAATCTTTGTCAACGCATTGAAACGCAAAGAATCAGAAAAAATTCTGATTGAAAGCGAAAGAAATTATCGTGAAATCTTCAATGCCACCAATGAAGCGATTATCATTTATGATTACCACAACAACCAGATTATTGATGTGAACCAGGCTGCCTTGAAGCTTTTTGATGTATCCTACGATGAAGCATTGAATGCAAAAATTAATGATTTCAGCAACGCAGATCTGGGTTTTGACCGGTTAAACATCATGTTGCAAATGCAAAAAGCCATTCAGGAAGGCCAGATTGAATTTGAATGGGAGGCCAGAAAGAAGACCGGCGAGTTGTTTTGGGCTGAAGTATCATTTAAAAATACTGAAATTGGCGGAGATAAAAGAATTGTGAGCGTACTTCGCGATATTTCTGAAAGAAAGCGGTCACAGCAACTCATTATCGAAAGCGAAGAAAGGTTCAGATCCATCATCCAATTCCTTACTGACATCATCTGGATTATGGATGAAAATGCAGTGATTACCTATGAATCACCCTCCTGTTCCAAGGTGCTCGGATATCCTCAGGGCTACATGATCGGAAAAAGAGGGCTTGATTTCGTACACGCCGAAGATATGCAACTGGTTTCAAAAGACCTCGGGGAAGTGCTCAGGAAGGAAAACGATTATATACCTACTGAATTCAGGGTAAAGCACAAAAACAAAAACTGGATCTCTCTCGAAGCAATTGCAAACAACATGCTCGACCATTCGGCAATCCAGGGAATTATCATAACCGGAAGGGATGTCACCGAACGCAGACGCGTAGAGAAGGCCTTGAAAATAAGTGAAACAAAATTCAGGAATATTTTCAATAACAGTAGCGATGCCATTGTCATCATCAGCAAAAACTACCAGTTTCTTGAAGTGAATGAAGTCTTTCTTAATACCACAGGTTATTCACTCGAGGATACCCGGACAATGAAACTCACTGAGATTATCTCGGATGCCTACCTTCCACAGCTGGTAGAAAAGCTGGTGAAAATCTTTGGAAATGAACATCAGCCGGCTTTGGAATGCGAAATTAAAACCAGGAACAGAACTAATTTTCCTGCTGAAATCAACAGCAAACCCATTGAATTTGAAGGAGAGATGGCACTGATTTCAGTAATCCGCGATATTACCGAAAGAAAACAGCTCGAAAGCCGAATCCTGGACACCATCATATCAACCGAAGAAAGAGAGCGGGAAAAGTTCGCACGTAATCTGCACGACGATTTGGGACCACTGCTTTCCAGCATTAAGATGTATGTGAATTCTCTTTCTTCAAACGTCGATGCTACCAAACATGATTTCATCATATCCCAACTTAAAATTATCCTTAAAGAGGTGATACAAAACACAAAAGAAATTTCAAATGACCTGAGTCCTCATGTGCTTGCCAATTACGGACTGAATGCGGCCCTGGAATGGTTTATCAACCAGCTGAAGCCCTATATGGAAATAACTCTTGAATCGAACCTCAAAGACGAGCGTTATCCCAGTTCCATGGAATTAACCATTTATCGCATCATCAAAGAATTAATCAACAATACCGTTAAGCATGCCCAGGCCACGAGAATCAATATCAAACTTTTCCTGATACTGCGATCACTGCACCTTCAGTACGCTGACAATGGCACGGGCTTTGGCAAAAACTGGCATGACAACTATGAATCCATGGGCATGGGTATGTCAAATATCCTCAGCAGATGCCGGTCCATTAACGCCACCAGTAAATTTTTCAACAATGCCCCGCATGGAATGTCTTTTGAAATGCAGGTACCTGTTGATGAGCATATAGACTGATTTTTTTATACATCGATTACCATGGCTAGACCCGGTATCATTATTGCAGAGGACCATCGCCTTTTCAGAAGCGGCATGAAATTTATACTGGAAGCATCAAATCAATATTCAGTAATTGGAGAGGCCTCAGACGGATTTGAATTGCTCAGTATGCTTGAAAACAAAAAGCCTTCTTTGGTTATTATGGATATTAACATGCCCAGAATGAACGGCATTGAGGCTACAAAGCTGGCTATGGCCAGGTATCCTGACCTTAAAATTATCGTTCTCTCCATGTATGATGATATGGAATATTACAATACCCTGCTCGACCAGGGAATTAAGGGATTTTTGCTTAAAGACGCTGACAATGAAGAGTTTTTCCTTGCCATTAATAAAGTGCTGGCAGGTGAAACTTACTTTTCACAGAAAGTGTTGCTTAACATCATTCGTAAGAGTTCCGATATTGGTTCCATCAAATTGTCACATCGTGAAAAGGAAATACTGGAACTAATCTCACAGGGTTTGTCCAACAAAGAAATAGCCGATAAACTGAAAATCAGCCAGCGTACTGTTGAAAGACACCGAACCCATTTACTAGAAAAAACCGGTTCAAAGAATTCAATCCGATTGGTAATTTACGCCCTGAAACACAACTTGATATCCATATAACGTCGGTATATACGTATAAATGAATACGTAGAAATATGGAAAATATAAGTAAATTTTACCAGTTTATTTAAGGCATCTCAAATTACCTTTGACATGTTATTAGTAAATTGAATGATCATACAGAACAAAGATATTTAAGATAGGGTTTGGTTGGATTTAGGTAGGAAAGCGGGGAGTTGGTTTTACTGACTTCCCGCTGGATTTTTGTACAGGTGTTGTTTCAATTTGTCAATTAAATCCGGATCGCATGAGCAGAAATTGAGCTTTTATTTATAAATTTCGATAAAATTATATGTTGATACTTAAATAGGTTAAAACGCGCATCGGATAACCAAATAAAGCGGACTGGATGAAGAAGTTGAAAGTTTTAATTGTTGACGATAATCCTCATTTTGTGAATGCGCTGAAATTCATGTTAATGGATTATTTTGAAGACCGGCTGGAATCGATTGCCACTGCCATTGACGGGCAGGATTGCCTGAATCAGCTTAAAAGCAAGGTTTGTGATTTTATATTCATGGATATCAATATGCCCAACATGAATGGCATTGAAGCTACCCGGCAGGCTACCATACTTTACAGAAACCTCATAGTAATTGCCGTTTCTTTCCATTCCGAAATGAAATACGTGGTTCAGATGATTGAAGCCGGTGCGCGCAGTTACATCATTAAAGATGAAATAAGCCGTGAATCGCTAGAAAAGGCATTGGCAATAGAGTATTCTTTCTGAATTGTTGAACCAGGCAGATATACCTCTTTATCTTCAACCTGTTCTTCACGTTACTGTCTATAAACCATCAGATGGTTATTGTTGACCTGATGAAAATTGTATTGGCAGAAACCACTTCAGACAATATACAGATGGTTGATAACTAATTCATAGCAACGTTACTTCCTGTAACAAATTGAATTAATTTAGATTAAAATATTGTGCGGCATGATTACAGCAATAAAGGAGACCTTGCTTACACCCAGTGTAAAAGTAATCGAAAAAGATCACCGGATTGTCATTTCCGGACAATCAAGGTTGGAAGATCCGGCTCCTTTTTACGAAGAATTAATTATCGTTTTAGAAGAGCATATCGATGAAGTGAAAACCCATCTGTCTATCGATTTTATTCTCAATTATATGAACTCTAGTTCATCCAAGTGGTTGTTTCATATTCTTAAAGGATTACAGAACAGATTTCATGGAAAAAAAATCATTACCGTCAATTGGTTTTATGACTCGGATGACGATAGCATGCTTGAGGCAGGTGAAGTTTTCCAGTCGTTGCTTCACATGCCGTTCAACCTGGTTGAAGTTGGCCGTTGAATCGAAACTTTTTGGAAACTAATGATTCTATTTTTGGGCATCAACCTGCTGCTATCACACAATAGTACTTCCCGTTGATGCGTTTGTTACATACTAATACTATTTGCCATGTTTAGAAAAACATTACTCACTCTTATAAGTTTGATACTTACTGCTGCCGCTTTTACACAGGAGCCCGTTAACCGGGAACTGACTCATTTTTCAAAACTTGTGGTGGGCGACAGAATCATAGTCCGCCTGGTGAAATCTGATAAAGAGTCTGCAATCATTCAGGCACAGGGCATCAGTGCATCTGCAGTAAAAACTGACATTTCTGGCAATACTTTGAATATCAGCATTTATGGAGAACCTTTTACCAAAAAGAAGGTGATGATAACACTTCATTTTGTCAAACTTACCGATATTGAAGTGAACAATGGTGCTGACGTAAGCACGGCATCCTTGTTTAAAGCAGACTCCCTGCATGTTGAATTAAAAAGCGGAGGTGTTCTTTACCTGGATGCTGACGTGGAAAGTCTTTCCGGCAGAATCGCGGAAGGTTCCATATTGAGCGCTGAAGGTTATGCAACCCGTATGGATTTAATTGTTTCAACAACAGCAACCCTTTCTGCATTCGATCTTGAAACCGAGGTTGCCAAAGTTAAGGCCGTTGCCGGAGGTAAAGCCAAAATTAACGTGGAAAGTGAACTGGATGCCGAAGCCGGATCAAAAGGTTTTATTTCCTATAAGGGAAATCCCGGGAAAGTAAACCGAATCACCAATTCAGGCGGCACAATTACCGAATACCAACCCTGAACTATTCTGTGCAATGTTGATTCCGGTATGCCTGTTATTAATCTTTCAACAGTGCAGCTGCAATTGTCAGATCCTGCGGAAAAGTTATTTTGATATTTTCAGGATTTCCCGGAACTAGATGGATGACATGTCCCAGACTTTCCACTACACCTGCATCGTCTGTGAATCCCGGAAGATAATCCCGGTCATATGCTTTTTTTAAAATTTCTGCTGAAAAGACCTGAGGCGTTTGTATCAGCCGATATGTTGCTCTGTCAACCTGCATGCTACTTTTTCCTTTCAGGCATCTTAATGTCTCGGGTATTTCAATACATGGAACGGCGCTCCCAAATTCAGCGGCTGCCCGAAAACATCTGTCAATTGTATCCAAACTGACCAATGGCCTCACTCCATCATGAATTGCAACCAGGCTCCCGTCGGGTAATCCGGCAACATTATTCTTTACTGTATGAAAACGGGTTTCTCCCCCTGAAACAACCTTGTGGCGGATGCAAAATTCATGCGTTTTGCACAGCTTTTCCCATTTCCCGGCCTGGCTTTCTGGTAAGGCCAGAATAATCTCCATGTCGGGGTTGTACCGGTGAAAAACACTCAGGGTATGCATCAATACCGGCTGATCATGCAACAACATAAACTGTTTGGGAATTTCCGAATTCATTCGTGTTCCGCATCCCCCGGCAACAATCAGTACAATTTTTTTCACGCTTGCGAAAATATTGTTCTAAATTTACAAAAATCGACATTTATCCATTCATTTACTGTCATAATTCAATAATACATGATCAGCAAAGCGTCTTTTTCTTTTCTCACTGAATTGAAATCCAACAATTATAAAGAATGGTTCGATGAAAACCGATCGACCTATCTGGCTGCCAGAAAAGAATTTGAAAACCTGGTCAACCTGGCTATAGCAGAAATCAGCGTGTTTGATAAGAAATCGGCACAAACTACAGCCAAAGCATCCATTTTCAGGATCAACCGTGATATTCGCTTTTCAAATGACAAATCGCCCTATAAAACCAATCTGGGAGCCTATATTGTACAAGGAGGCAAAAAAAGCATCCTGGCCGGTTATTACATCCACCTTGAGCCGGGAGCATGTTTCCTGTCAGGAGGAATTTATATGCCTTCCGGTGTGGTTTTAAAGGCCCTTCGCAAGGAAATCTATGAAAACATAGAAGAATTCAAAGCCATTATTGAAAAGCCTTCTTTCGTTAAGCATTTCGGCAGAGAACTGTGGGGCGAAAAACTTAAAACCGCTCCCAAGGGCTTCCCAAAAGATTTTGATGAAGTGGAGTACTTGAAATTCAAACACTATACCGTGATTAAAAATGAACCCGACCGGCTTTACCAGAATGATTCATTAATCAAAGAAATACGTGAAGTCTTTCGGGAGATGCACCCTTTCAACGAATTTCTCAACAGGGCAATTGAGGAAAATGCAGTATAAAAAATAAATTCTAGACCAGCTTTTTAATTTCAGCAGCTTTGAGGATTATGTGCACAATTTCTTCAATGGTAAACGACATACTGTTGATAGTCAAATCAAACCTCGTATAATCTGTACCCTTGCCCTGGAAATACTCCCTAAATTCCCGCCGCTTCCTGTCAATATCAATAGCTGTCTTTTTTGCTTCTTCTGTTGAAATCTTATAGGTTTCCGATATACGCATGATACGCCAATCCATTGGTGCTTCCAAATTAACATGCAATGATTTGGGTATATCATGCGTAATGGCCACTCCACCCCGGCCGACTATGATTACGTTCCCTTCGAATGCCATGTTGCGGATGACCTTCGCAACCGTATTCATGATCTTTCTTTCGCTTTTGTAGTATTTATTGAATTGGGCGGATATGATGGCGTCTAACGTACTCTTTTGCTCATATTCGAAAACGTACTTGATTTTATCAGGGTCTACCTCCAGCGCTTTGGCCGACTCCGCCATGATTTCCTTGGTAACAAATTTCCATTTTACTTCTTTTCCTTTAACAAACATCTTCCGGGTAAGTTCTTCAGCCAGCCGGCCTGCAACAATCTTCGCAGGACAACCAAATTCTCTCGACAGGGTGATCACGGGACCTGCTTCCAAGCCACGTTCACTTTCCTGTTGAATACGATCAGACGCGTATTTTAGCAGATCTAGATGCATAATCTTATGAATCTTCTCAACCTAGTATAAATTTAAGCATAATATTTTAATTTTTCAAGTATATTGTTCCGGTCAATTACTTTTCAGAAATAGTTGCTTAAACGCTTCAATGTCATTATTCTGCCAAATTCTGTTATTTTTGTACCCTCAAAAACCTGTCTGATGTCCGATTTTCTTACTCACTCCATTCAAGATTCCATCCGGAATATTCCTGATTTTCCTGTCAAGGGCGTTCAGTTTAAAGACATTACCACCGTTCTTAAAAAGCCCGAGCTTTTTTGCATGATCGTGGATCAAATGGCGTCTCATTACGCCAATATGGGAATTACCAAGGTTGTGGCCATTGAATCGAGAGGCTTCATCATCGGAGGTGCACTTGCCTATAAGCTTGGAATTGGTTTTGTACCCGTGAGAAAACCCGGAAAACTGCCGGCTGAAACCTATATCCAAGAATACGAACTGGAATACGGCACCGACGCACTTGAGATTCACCGTGATGCGTTGGGTGAACAGGATGTTGTTTTGCTGCATGATGACCTGCTTGCCACCGGAGGTACTTCCCTGGCAGCTATTGACCTGGTTAAACTGACGGGTGTAAAGGAAATATTTGCAAGCTTCATTGTAGAACTTGATTTTCTGAAAGGTAGAAATCGCCTTTGCCCCCCCTACGAGGTTTTCTCCCTGGTTCATTTTTAATCTGCTTACGAAACAGGTCTCCTTCGATTTTAACACAGGATTGGCACATGAGGGCATGCTTTTTCACCCATATTTTGTGCATCTTTGGATATTGAAACCGCTTTCGACAACATCCTGATTATGATTGATAAAGCCACCATAGACCGCATATACGCTGCAGCAGATATTGTTGAAGTTGTCGGCGAATTTGTCAACCTGAAAAAGGCCGGTCAGAACTTTCGTGGCTTAAGTCCCTTTAAAAACGAAAAAACACCTTCATTCTTTGTAAGTCCTTCAAAAGGCATCTTCAAATGCTTCA
>CAYVBH010000189.1:0-7831 GCA_964449015.1 uncultured Bacteroidales bacterium | reverse complement strand
TGGGCTACCTCCTGGCCATGAAGGTCTTTTTTCCGCTGGCACCCGGTGAACGACTTCCGCAGATTGAAGGAGGCATTGACCGGTTAAAGGAGGAATATGCCAAACTCGGCAAAGTAAGCATGCAGGAGAAGAAAGCTGTTGTTATCTTCCTGCTCATCCTGGGTTTCTGGGCAACTGACAGGCTCCATGGGATCAGTCCAACTGCTGTAGCCTTTGTTGGAGCCATTGTGGCACTCCTGCCCAACATAGGGGTTGTAAAATGGAATGAAGTGGACGTACCCTGGCACCTGATGCTTTTTTCAGCGGGAGCCTATGCACTTGGATCAGGACTTGAAGTAACCGACCTGCCGGCTATCAGCGTGAATGCATTTTTTGACCATGTGGGCATAACCGGTCAAACGCCATTCTGGGTGCTGTACCTGTTTCTTACCGGGGTAATGGTTCTGAGCGCATTGCTGTTTCAATCAAAAACCATGCGCGCCATGATATTTGTGCCCATAGCCATTGGTGTAGCCAACCGTTTTAATCTGAGCGTGATCAGCCTGGCCTTGCCTGTGGCTTTTATGATTGAACATGTTTATGTATTGCCGTTCAACAGCAAACCGGCGGCACTCTTATATGAAACCGACCAGTACAGTATGGGCGATACTTTTAAGTTCGGATTTACACTGATGATTGCCGGATGGATACTAAATATCATTGCCGGTGAAACCTGGTTCAGGTTTTTGGGTATAACACCAAACGGAGTTTTTAATATTTTTTAGGGTTATATTTGGTTTCATCATAGGAAAACAGGAGCATGTTTACCCGGATCTACAATAACCTGGTGAATGGATTGAGCTTTACCGGCGAACTCCGGTCGCTCCGCCAGAAAATAAACATCAGTATTGATTTACCGGAATATATTGAGGAATTCCCCGATTCGCACCCCAAGGGATTCATCAAAGAGTTCAGGAAAAGAAGAACTACTATTGCTGAATCGTACCTGCGAATCACCAAGAGCCTCGATTCTGCACGCTACAGTCAGCGCATCCAGGCATTGCGTCTTCTTGCCGAACACACCACCTATTCCAGGTCACTGAAGATGCCCCTGAATACTGCCCGGGTGCAGCTGGCCATTATGAAAGCCGTGGTTCAGAACCGCAACGACAAAAGGAAGCAGCTCGAGCTGATGCATGACTTTTCTGTTTCATCGTTCGGTCATCCACGGGCCATCAGGCGCTACCTGAAAAAGTTCAACCTGGTGGAAGTTTCTGAAACCGGTAAGGAACTTTGCGATTTGAACATGGGATGGGACTTTCATGTGCACGACAAAACTTCCTATGGATACAAACTTCCTTCACAGCTGATTATTGATGCCTTTATCAAAGGGATATCGGAATTGACCGTCGTATACAATAATCTTGAAGATCCCAATGCGGTGAAGGAAGCGCTGGAAGCCGGAAAAATCATGGGAATCAAAGTGAATATTGCCCTTGAATTCAGTGCCATGAATGACGGTAGGCGTTTTCACCTCATATATACGATGCCTGAGTTTTCAAGCAAAAAAGGCCGGTTTAAAAAGTTTCTTAAACAACGCACCAACTATCTGGAAGCCTTTCTTGATGAGCTGGAGGACAATGAAAAGAACCGCCGCAAGAATTTGCGCCACCTCATTGAGCATTTCAACAAAGCGCATCTGGCGGAAATCAATGAGGGCTACGAACCCGGTTCGGTGTATTACCTGAACCCGGTTTCCATTGATGACGATAACGGCAATATCTGGGGCAGAATATTCTCGCGCCGCCAGCTTGGAGAATTCCTTTATCCAAGGATGAAAGATATCCTTGAGAAACGCCTGATGCGTGCCATGGCCCACAAGATCAGGCTGAAAAAATCACCGGAGCATTTTCCAAAGGCAGAAATTGAAAAAGCCTCCCGGAAGTATGAATCCCTTCGTGAACAATACCGGAATCTCGACCCCGAAAAGCTCAGGTTGGCCTATTTCTCAGATCAATTGGCACTATCGGCCGAAACAGCAGTATCAAGCCTGCAGGCCATTTACAAATTATCGAAGAAATCAGGGGGTAGCATCAGGTTGATACAACCCCTGGAACACGGTTTGCAGGCTGCCGTGAATATGATTATGGAGGAAGCTCAAGTGATTTCCCAGGTTGAATTATTCAACACAGTTGACACCTTGCAGGTTGAACAAACCGACTTCATTCGCTTCGCCCGGTTTATCAGCTTGATGAACGAGGGAAATAAAGAGCATCTAACCCATTTTTTGGATGAAAATCAATTGGAATATAAAAAGAATCACCTGGCCGATGCCCTTGATGTGACCCGGCACCGTAAAATCATACCGGTTGCCGGAAGTGATGCCGCCGGTACTTCAACCCTGTTACCCGGCATGGGATTCATCTTCAGCCACCGCATCCCAAAACATCAAAAGAAAGATTTCAGGCAATACCACATGGTGCTGCCTTCTGAGATATCTGAACAGGTATTTCATCACATAGCCGGCGAGCATGGCAAAAAAAACCGGGAGAAACCTGACATCATCTGTCTGGGCGCTTTGAGCAATGGAAAACAACATGTGCTGACCGATGAAACCGATGAAGTTATTGAGTTGTCAAGAGCCTGGGAATACATGAATCCACTGATCAAAAACCTGTTCTTTGTGATGATTGGTTTTATTCCTGCATACCTAACAGTGGGTTTGGGATTTGCGCTCATTTGGTTTTGTATAACAGGATTCCGGAACATCTTTGTGGATCTCATTTCCGGCAAAGGATTTAGTCCACGCGAATGGAGCTTTGTTGAAGATGTCAGCTGGACCAACCTGGCACAGTCGCTTTTCTTTACCGGTTTGTCCGTTCCCATACTGGGCTTTGTGAAAAGCCGTTACGATGTTGTGTGGACCGGCCCGCAGGAAGGGTGGTTATACGAGGTGATCGGCTTCTTCTTTATCAACATCACCAATGGGGCCTACATTGCATCGCACAACTACCTGCGCGGATTCGACAAGTCCACCATCCGGGCCAATTTTTTCAGAAGTGTGATGGCCTGGCCATTGGCAACTCTGTTTGCACCAGTAGGGAATTTCATGCTGGTGCCCCGGATTGTTCAGGCTAAATTCTGGTCGGATATTGTGGCCGCTTTTGTTGAGGGAACAGGTAAATATAGAAATATCCTGAAGGTGAAAAACCAGGTGATGAAAAAGCTGATTCCCGATCTGTTGAGCAAGGATGAAGACGAGGAAAAGCTGGCATTCCTTGACATGATCTATTTTGTGAAAGAAAGTAAGCGGGCAGGAACTGCATTAATGAGGCAACTGGCACCGGAGATGGGTTTCTGGAATCAGGTAAGGCGCATGGTAAGCCGGAAACGACACAAGCGCTCACGGCATCTTGCTTTTTATGCAATCAGGAAAAAGCTTGACCGCAATGATACCTTCAGCAAACTTTCCGACTTTGTGGTAACCCATTACAACCGCCAGCAAAGCCTGTTTCTTCTGAATATGCTGTCTGATGAATATCATAAGGTCTGCCGGCGGTTTGAAAAGGTGAGCCAGCGGATGAAGAAGAGGTAGAGAAGAACCAAGATCTAAGATCTAAGATCCAAGATCCAAGACCTGCCGGCAGGCAGGCTTCAACCCGCGGTTAAGGGTAACGCAAACTTCGCTTCAATTATACTCTGATTACTTGCCGATTCATTCCCTTTTTGAATAACATACACCATGTCAATACATCTAGGGCTTAAAAATTATACTTAAAAATTTTGATTATTTAAGATAATAATCTACATTTGTAGAACAAATACTTAAATATAGAATCATGCAATTATCGAATGCAGAAGAACAAGTTATGAAGTACATATGGAAACTTGAGAGAGCGTATATGAAAAACATCCTTGATGAGTTTCCCGATCCGAAGCCTGCAAAAACAACTGTTTCTACTCTTTTAAAGAGAATGACATCTAAGGGATTTGTTGGATTTGAACAACATGGCAGCAACAGGTTATACTACCCACTGGTAAAAAAAGCTGATTATTTCTCTTTGCACTTAAAAAGCCTAATCAGCAACTTTTTTAATAATTCAGCTACCCAGTTCGCATCATTCTTTACTTCAGAGATTAGTGAAAAGGAATTAAAGGAATTGCGTGATTTGGTTGATAAGCAAATTAAAAGTAACAATAAGAAAAAATGAATGAACCGATAATTGATTATTTAATCAGATCAAGCTTGAGTCTGGCTTTGTCCTATCTCTTTTTTATGCTGTTTCTTGGCAAGGACAAAATGCACAGGTTTAATCGGTTTTATCTTTTAGCATCATTGATATTTTCTTTATTGGTTCCATTAATTATTATTCCGTCATTTATATCACCCGCTTTTGCTATAAAGGTTATAGATGTCAATAATACAACAGAAGGTTATTATCAAATACAAACTTTTAACCTTCAGCAAGAATCACAATTCAATTTCGAGATCCTTATTCCTGTTTTGTATTTTTCTATTTCACTTCTTTTCCTAATTCGTTTCATCACCAATCTGATACGGTTAGAAATCAGCAAATCCGTTAATCCTTCAGTAGAGTATGAGGGTTATAGGGTGGTATTGATCAATGATTTGGTTTTGCCATACTCCTTTTTATCGACAATTTTTGTGAACTCTGATGCATATAAAGAAGACCGAATTCCAAAGGAGTTATTTTCCCATGAGTTAGGCCACATTACCCAACGCCATTCCATTGACATCATTTTTGTTGAAATAGTTAAAATAATCTTTTGGTTTAACCCACTCATTTACATGTTCAAAAATGCCATCAAGTTAAATCATGAATATCTTGCAGATGAGGTGGTTACAAAGGCAGAAAAGAACTACAATGCATATTCAAATATCATATTAAGCATTGCATTCCGGAATAACAATTCATACCTGGCCAGTAGCTTTAATTATTCATTTACTAAAAAAAGACTACTTATGATTACGAAGAACAAATTATCAAAAACAGCAATATTTAAAAAGATTGCTGTCATACCCCTCTTTATTGCATTGGGGTTGTTAGTTGTAAATTCCCAGGACACAAAGCTTGTCAATACGAATACGTCACCTTCACCTCCTGGTGAATATAACACATGGTGGTATCCTGTCTTGGCTCAATACAAAATAACTCCAAATCCTTCGAAGAGTTGGTCCAGTCAAAATGTTTTCGAAACAGGGGAACAATTTTTAAAAGAAGGTAATAAAGTAACTTTAAAAGACGCGTATATTTTTGCCAAGTCGGTTAATAATATGTATCGGGTTGTCAAAGCCAAATCAGTTACTCATGATTTAACCAATAATACCTACGCGTGCCAGGAAGCTAAAATTGAAACCTATAAAATGGATGACAACAAAGTCGCAACTCTCATTAACACTATATTTAGGAAAGATTTCAATTTTACGCTATTTGACGGCATAATTGCACCACCACCACCACCACCTCCTCCGCCACCGCCCCCTCCACCTCCGCCCCCTCCACCTCCGCCTGCAGCCAACAACTAAAAACAAAAAAACCGGCTCAATCACTGAACCGGTTTTTTTGCTTATGCCATGCTCGGCGTAGTTTTGGTAACTACGCCGGAACACATATTTTTATATGATATAATTATCTGATCTTCGATCCTTTTACGGCAAAGAAGGTAATGTATGCGTAATAGAGGAACAGGCAGCTGATGGCCACGATAAGGCCAACACCTTTTTGTATGCCACCCATCATAATCGGAAGAATGGCTGCCCCGATAACCGATGTGGCAATAACGCCGGAACCTACCTTGGAATGGGGTCCGAGATCCTCCAGGGCCAGGTTGTAAATGCAGGGCCACATGATGGAGTGGAACAAGCCGGTTCCCAGGAACAACACCAGAGCAATCCATTTGGTATCACCACCGCCAATGGCCAATGAACCAAGCAGCATGACAGCGCCCAAAACGGCACATACACTCAGGATCTGGTTTGCCGTGTATTTGCGAAGGATGAAGATGCCGGCAATACGGCCTACCATCAGACCTGCCCAATAATAGGCCAGCAACCTGGTGCGCATCTCACCATCGAAATCAAAACCCAGTCGCGAAGAGTAATCGGCAAAGAAACTCGGAATTCCGATTTCAACTCCCATGTAAAAGAATATGGCCAGTGAGCCGAGCCACATGTGGGTATACTTGTAGGCACTTGATTTCAACTTTTTGGCGGTGCTTTCGGAAGATGCTTCTTCCTTAATTTCAGGAAGCTTGAGGAAGAACATGATGACTACTATGGCCAGGGTGACAAAGCCGATACCGGCAAAAGGTCCCTGCACGGCCTTAGGATCGGAAGCTCCTCCCGTATTAGCCGATACAATCAGCATCGATACAAAGATTGGCGCAATAACCGTTGCTACCGAGTTCAGCGCGTTGGTCAGTGTAAGCCTGCTGGCAGCGGTTTCCGGTGTGCCGAGTGCATTCACATAGGGATTGGCAGCAACCTGCAGCAATACCACACCAATGGCAAACACCGATACGGCACTCAGAAATCCGTAATACCCCATGGCCACGCCGGGGATGCACAGGAAGAATCCGGTACAGATCAGTGCCAGTCCGGCCAACACCCCGTTCTTATAACCGATGCGGTTAAGCAAGTAGCCAACCGGAATTGACAGGATGTAGGCCCCGTAGAAAAAGGTATTGGGCAATTGTTTTTCAACTTCGTTCAGGTTGAATGCACTCTTCAGGTAATCGATCAGTGAATTGTTCATCGTGGTGATGAAGCCCAACAAAAAGAACATGGAGGCCATCACGATCAACGGGAAGAGATAACTGTTGCTTTTGTTTGTCATAGAGTGATTTTTATGTAATAAGTTTTATATCGTGCCATGTCCCCTCCGGAGGGGGTAGGGGGAGGATGGCTTTTAGTTCTCAGATTGTGCGGTTGAAAACCCTTGAAGGGTCAACAGACCGCTTCAAGGGTTCATTTATTCCTTTAGGATTCTTTATTATTAAACAGTCTTGAACTTATGCAGGCAGGTTTGTCTGTATTCCTGTCCCGGCTGCAGAATCACCGACGGGAAATGGGGTATGTTGATGGCATCTGCAAAGTGCTGGGTCTCCAGGCAAAATGCTTCGCGCTTGTTGTACACATGTCCGTGTTTGCCCTTTTCGCCGTTCAGCCAATTGGCTGAGTAGAATTGAACACCGGGCTGTGTGGTGTAAATTTCCATCACCCTTCCCGATGCCGGATCGCTTGCCACTGCTGCAAGGCCCAATTCACCGGTACGATGTTTCAGAACCCAGTTGTGGTCGTAACCGTTTCCAAATTTCAGCTGTTCATCATCTTTTTCAATATCCTTTCCGATTTTCTTGGCAACCGAAAAGTCCATGGGTGTGCCTTTCACGTTTCTGATTTCACCTGTGGGCACATTCCCATCGTCGGTAGGAGTGAAGAATGCACCATTGATCATCAGTTCCTGGTTATAAGCACTACCGGAGCCTTCTCCTGCCATGTTATAATACGAATGGTTGGTCAGGTTCACAATGGTTGTTTCATCGGTGGTAGCAAGGTAATCAATGCGGAGTTCGTTTTCATCGGTCAGCGTATAGGTTACCCTTGCGGTTACATTTCCCGGGTATCCTTCTTCACCATTGCGCGACACATATTCCAGCTCCACGCTGTTGGGTGTGGTTTTGATAATGCCCCAGTTCACCTTGTCGAAACCGATCTTGCCTCCGTGAAGATGATTCGGGCCATCATTAGCAGCCAGTTTATAGGTTTTGTTGTTGAGGGTGAACTGCCCCTTGCCGATGCGGTTGGCAATGCGCCCGCAGACGGCGCCCA
>CAYVBH010000188.1:0-7847 GCA_964449015.1 uncultured Bacteroidales bacterium | reverse complement strand
TCTGTGCATTTGCAAGCCGGGTTGATGCTCCTGTGGTATACCGGTACCACTTGTCAGCTCCCAGTGTCAGCGTTACTCCCGTTAACCCGTCAAAAACTGAAGGATCTGCAGCCTTTCTCAACGCCATAAACTGAACTGTATAGAAACGGGCAGTTGTTAAGTCGGCAGTAGCTGCTGCCGCTTCAACCGCTGTTATTACCTTATACACATCTATTACTTCCGCTTCTTCCACTGGCATGTCCCCTAACTCTTCACCCAACTCCCCACCTGCCACTGCTTCTGCCGCTGCCACTTCTTCTGCTGCCACTGGCTCCTCTATAGTATCTTCTACTGCTACTACTTCTTCTACTGCTACTGCTTCTGCTGCCACTTCTTCTACTGCAACTGCTTCTGCTTCTGCTACTGCCACTTCTTCTACTGCTACTGCTGCTGCTGCCACTTCTTCTATTACCGGCGGTAATAGGGTTACATTGTATATATCCCGGCCACCATAGCTGTCGGTCCCGTTGAAAGCAAGGTATCCTGATGAACCGTCGCCTACGGGAACATAAAACAAGTCATTATCGGTTGTATTTAACGGATATCCCAGGTTTTTTACACCGGCCCCCGGATCATTGAAATCGAAACGGAAAATATCATAGCCGCCCAATCCGGGATGACCTTCGGAGCTGAAAAACAACTGCCGTCCGTCATCGGTGACAAACGGGGTTTCCTCGTTAAACCGGGTATTTACTGTCGGTCCCAGGTTAATCGCTTTGCCCCACTCTCCCTTTGCATCTTGTTCCGATTTGTAAATATCCTTGTCTCCCAAGCCGCCTTTCCGGTCACTCGTAAAATACAAAGTTTTCCCGTCAGCCGACAGACTGGCATGCGTTTCGCTCGATTTGCTGTTGACTTCCTTTCCCAGGGGCTCGGCTTTAGACCAACGGCCCTTATTGTAACGGCAAACATAAATGTCTGAATTCATCGGATCGTCCAGTACCAGCAACAGCGTTTGTCCGTCAACTGAAAGATCGCTCGTCTTCATGTATTTGCCGGTGCCCAGCACGCTGGTTAAAATTTTAGGTGTTGCCCATGCCGTATCGGCAAATGTGGTGGTATATAAGTCGTATCCCTGTCTCCCGGGCGAAGTGTAGAACATGGTTTTGCCATCACCCGACAACACAGCGTTAAAGTTAGGAGCTGACGTATTGATTTTGCCGCCCACGTTAATGGCTATCAGACCAACAGGCTTATTCTGCATCTCCCGTGCCATGTGGCAATTGCTGATGTATTGGCTGATCACCTGCTGGTTATAATCATCCTTGGGATCGAGGTATTCTTTATACCTGTTGTATGCATCAATGGCTTTGTCAAGCTCATTGTTAACCCGGTAGGCACTTCCGAGCAAAAACAAGGCATCAACAGGAGCATTGGTTTCTTTAAATGAACTCGGATTGTATTTTTCAGATACTTTTTGCGCAGCTTCTTCCAGGTAAGGAATTGCTTTTGTCTTTTCATTTTCAGAGTTCAGGTAGCAGATCCCCAGTCTGTATTTCACATCGGCATTCTCAGGTTCCGTTTTCAGTATAGTCAGGTAGCTGCTCCTGGCTTTGTCGAATTCCTTCTCCATCAGGTAATAATCCGCATCAAATTTCAACTGGTCATTCCTTGGCAGAGTCTGCGCACTTAAATGAATCAGTGGCATTGCCAGAAATATAAAAATGAAAACCCTGTTCATATAAAACTCCATATAAATCCGGTTATAACAAAGCTTACAGTACTCTTACCTGCAGGTATATTTTAGTAGACTTTTTCTCTTGGCTCCTGCCTATATTGTCATTCCGGCAAGCAAGCTTGGCTCTTGGTTCTTGGTCTTTGGTTCTTGGTTCTTATATCTAAATATAATTCTTTTTTAAACAGCTTTTTACAAACCCGGCAAGTTAATTTCAACAGGTACAGCAACACGCTGCAAAAATTTTAAAAATGACTTGACTTCACCCGGCATACTTCGTAACTTTATCGTACAACCCGCCCTCGTTTAAACTGTCGTGGGTAAAGCACCATACGAATCGAAACCTGCATACTGATCCTGCTACTCCTCTACTGTTGCACCGGCAAAACACAACAGGTTACAGATTACAAAGCATACCGTGATTTGATGGTAGAGCAACAGATCGAGACCAGGGGGGTAACCGACAAGCGTGTGCTTGAGGCCATGCGCAAAGTCGAACGGCACCTCTTTGTGCCGTCTGAACTTGCCTATAAAGCCTACGGTGATTATCCCCTGCTGATCGGCTACGGGCAGACCATTTCACAACCCTATATTGTGGCCTTCATGACCGAAGCTTTGGAATTGAAACCTGAGTTCAAGGTACTTGAAATCGGAACGGGCTCGGGATATCAGGCAGCAATCCTGGCCGAGCTGTGCGACAGTGTGTTTACCGTTGAAATTATCGCTCCGCTGGCCGAAAGAGCCCGAAACCTGCTTCAGGTGCTCGGGTACAAAAATATTTTCATTAAAACCGGCGACGGATACCAGGGATGGGCACAACATGCTCCTTACAGCGCGATCCTGGTCACCTGTTCGCCCACTCACGTACCTGAACCCCTTACGAACCAGCTTGCCGACGGAGGTAAAATGATCATCCCGGTTGGTGAAAGAAACAATCAGCAACTGGTGATTCTGGTGAAAAAAGCAGGAAAATTGAAAAAAGAAGCAGTGCTTCCGGTTCGTTTTGTGCCCATGATCAACAAACAAATGGAAGCATACTGAATCATTGGCTGTATATTACCGTGTCAACAAATGCTGCATGTCCCGAATAGGAGATACCCTGCAGGTCAAACTTGTAATTCCCTTCTATTACGGGCTTTTCAAACAGTACCCTGGCCTTTCCGGCCGCATTGGTATGAACCGCCGGGTTCCAGTAAACCGTGTAATTGTCGTTCGGTTCTGCACCGGGAGTGTATTTGGGTTGATAAAACACGCGCGGTGTGCTGTATCCGAGCATTTCAAATTCAAGGACGCCTCTCTTCATATAATGACCCCTCTTGGTATAAACCGCCACCACGCCGTTTGCTCCCCTTGAACCGTAAAGTGAGGTGCTGGGGCCCTTTAAAATTTCCACCCGGTCAATATCTTCAACCGGGATTGCTTGAATGACACCGGCATCATGCACCGCAATGCCATCCAGCAAATATAGCGGTTGCGTGGGACCAGAAAAGGTTTTTGGTCCCCTGATCATCACCTGGTTGCCATATATTTGCATGCCGGGAACCTTACCCTTCAGTGCTTCAAATACATCGCGATAGTTGTGTGACAATTCTTCAGAACGAACCACGCAATCAGGATCTCCATAAATGCCTGTAATTTCGTTACTGCGTTCTTCTTTCAGCCGCTTCTCCTCTTCGTCCCTTGCTTTTTCATATTCATCAGCACGCTTTAGCCGGTATGCCCTGTTGTCGCGTTCCGATTTTGTAATCAGGGAATAATCCCCCTGCTGCCCGACAATTTCATTAGAACTTTCATCAGGCACTAAAATAACCAGGTTTTTTCGACCTGATGGACGCCAGGCTTCAATTTTCACTTTAACCGTGTCATAGTAAACCATTTTCTCAAAGAGAAAAACCCCATCTTTAGACGTTTGCTGCGTGAATACGTCATTGTACTCATCCATAACAGATAATTGCACCTTGCAGTTCCTGAACGGAATACCAAAGAAGTCACGCGTAATCTGGCCGTATACGCTGAGACCCTTTTCCTCGAAATACCTGATTTTCGGATAATCCCCTGCAAGCAGGCTGTTCCAGTCGAACCTCCGCCAACCCTGGGTCAGCATCAGGTTATCAATGGCTGTTAATGCTCCTGGAGAGCCCTCGGTGAAATAATGCAGCGGATCCTCAACATATCCTTTCAGATCTGAAGTAAGAAACAGGTTGCTGCGAATATTGTCGCTGCTGATTGACGAATTCATCTCCCGGGTAACCGACAGTGAAAAATTAGCAGGAAGTGGCTTGCCTTCAGTATTTCTTGAACTGATCTCCAGCAATATCATCTTACCTTCCCTGGCAAAGGTGTCGGAAGCAAAAAATCGGATTTTCATTTCATCTCTCATGCCGATGAAAACCAATCTTTCTGCAAGCGGTACTCCCCTGCCCGAGAATGCAGTAAGCTGCATAATGCCTGAAGGAAAATGCCGCTCGGATATCTCTGACTGTGCTGTATTGTTGTTGAGTTTTACAATATCATGGTAATAAATCTTGCCACCGACCTGCCCCACTATAATGATCTCCTGAGCCGTAGGATCCGCCGTTACAGGTCGGTTTGAGGCAAGTGTTACCGAAATGACCTGTTCTTGCGACTCAACATGCATTACTAAACCCGTCTCCAGTGGCAAAGGAAGCGCTGTCTTGTGTATCCTGTCTCTATCCTGTATATGTGCATAATACCGGATCCCCTTTTCGGGTTTCAGCACAAATCTGCCAATGCCCTTGTAAAAACTGGTGAAGGAAGTAATCTTGTTACCCTTGTCATCTGTAACGATCCCTTCAATATCCACTCCCTTGCCCAGCCTGTTAATAGCCTTGAAAGCCACCACGCTCTTTATTCCCTCTACCAAATATCCGCCTTCAGGCATGAATTGCAGGTCGATGTCCTCCTCAAGCCTGGGCATATTCTTTACCTCCCGGGTGTTACTCTTTGCTTCCCTGGGTGAAATGTACCTGCTGTATCCCGGATTGGTCAGCCTGAAATTCATGCGGAACTGAAAGACCGGGTCAAAATTCAGCATCCAGCTTGTATAAGCCCTTAACTGGTAAAGTCCTTCCGGTAATGTATCTGACAGCACAAAATCACCCAAACCGAAGCCGTGAAACAGCTGAATCCGCTTGATCTCTACTCGCGTTTGAAACGGGCTGATCAGTTCAACATATAAATTGGTACTGATTGTATCGGGGAAATGGCTTAATGCATTGACCAGGTATGCTTTGAACCACAATGTGTTACCTCCCGTGTAGGAAGTTTTATCTGTATGCAGAAAAGCCTTTTGCTGGGGGTATTCATATGTAAAGCGACCAAGTGCCGTACTGATTCTCCTGTAACGCAAATCCTCATCGGAGAACCCGGTTATAAAGGCAATCAACACTATCGTCAATAACAAAAACCCGGCGGGTAGTTGTTTCACGGTTTTCATAACTGTACTTTTAGGTACTGAACAAGTAACGAGCAAACCGGTCAAATATGGGAATCTTCAATATATATGACAATTGAGAAACAATTTACCCTATCATGAGTTCATGAGTTCAGGCAAATTATTATTTTTGCATGTTTTCGCTGTTCTAACCCAAATAATTTAAATTTTATGTCCGGTCATAGCAAATGGTCAACCATCAAGCGTAAAAAAGGTGCACTTGATGCCAAAAGGGGCAAGATCTTTTCCCGCATCGTTAAAGAAATTCAAATAGCCGTCAAGGAAGGAGGGCCTTATCCCGAAAACAACCCCCGACTGCGACTTGCTGTTCAAAATGCCAAAGGCGCCAATATGCCCAAAGACAATGTAGACCGCGCCATCAACAAGGCTACCAATGAAGGTGCAAACCTTCAGGAAGTTACGTTCGAAGGTTATGCTCCTCATGGCATCGCTGTTTTTATTGAATGCCTTACCGACAACAATCAGCGTACCGTAGGAAATATTCGGGCCATCTTCAACAAAAGAGGCGGTAACCTGGGTACCAATGGCTCCCTGGCATTCATTTTCGACCGCAAAGGCGTATTTGCCGTTCCCAAAGGAAACATCAATCCCGAGGAATTCGAACTCGAAATCATCGATGCCGGCGTTGAAGATATTGAACTGAGTGACGATGTGTTTGAAATTACATGCGCAGTGGAAGATTTCGGCAAGGTTCAGAAAAAACTCGACGAAATGGGCGTTAAGGTTGAAAATGCACAGCTGCAACGAATCCCCAACGACACCAAGAAACTCGATCTCGATTCAGCCCAGAAAGTACTGAAAATAATTGAAGAATTCGAAGACGTTGACGACGTGCAATACGTTTACCACAACCTCGAAATGACCGACGAGCTCATGAAGGCCATGGAGTAGGCATATAGGCTCAATCGAAACGCGTCATTGCGAGGTTGGAGGTACGACAACCGAAGCAATCTAAATTGTGTAGCTAATAGAAATAGATTGCTTCGGTCGTACCTCCCTCGCAATGACGGCTACTTCCTTACCGCTGCCACTAACGCTGCCCCCTGCTGAGCGTAGTCTCCCGACTACGCTCATTTTTTTCCCTCCGTATTGCAAATATGATTTTTATCATTATATTTGCACTTTCATAAGACAAAAAATGAAGAATCAGGTTATCATTCTCGGTATTATCCTGCTCGGTCTCCTTCAGGCGCCGGCGTGAGAATGGTATATCTGTAGCTATAATAGAATAAGAGCCATTCTCATAACAAGGGAATGGCTCTTTTGATTAATTAAAAACCATAAACGCTATGAGTGACAGATTATTTATTTTCGACACAACGCTTCGCGACGGGGAACAGGTTCCCGGATGCCAGTTAAACACAGTGGAAAAAATTGAAGTGGCCAAGGCCCTTGAAGCCCTAGGTGTCGATGTCCTCGAAGCAGGTTTCCCCATTTCCAGCCCTGGCGACTTTCATTCGGTTGAGGAAATTTCAAAAGCAATTTCTGCTCCTGTAATTTGTGCGCTTACGCGTGCTGTTGAAAAAGACATTGACGTGGCTGCTGATGCCCTTAAATATGCCAAGCGTAAACGCATACACACCGGTATCGGTACATCACCTTACCACATCAAATATAAATTCAATGCCACTCCTGAGGAAATCGTTGAAAGAGCCGTAGCTGCCGTGAAGTATGCTAAAAAATACGTTGAAGATGTTGAATTCTATGCGGAAGATGCAGGTCGCAGTGAGAATGAATACCTGGCCCGGGTTATCGAAGCTGTCATTAAAGCAGGTGCCACGGTGGTCAACATTCCCGATACTACCGGTTACTGCCTTCCCGAAGAATATGGCCAGAAGATCAAATACCTCATGGAACACGTGAAAGGCATTCATAAGGCCATCATTTCAACCCATTGTCACAACGACCTGGGTATGGCAACCGCCAATTCGGTCAACGGGGTGATCAACGGGGCCCGTCAGGTAGAAGTTACCATCAACGGAATCGGCGAAAGAGCCGGCAACACTTCGCTCGAAGAAGTGGTGATGATCATGAAAAGCCGCAAACACCTGGGTATTGAAACCGGCATCTTAACCGAAAACATTTATAAAACCAGCCGCATGGTCTCCTCTCTGATGAACATGCCCGTGCAACCCAACAAGGCCATCGTCGGACGGAATGCCTTTGCCCATTCATCGGGCATACACCAGGACGGTGTGCTGAAAAACAGGGAAAACTATGAAATTATCGACCCGGTTGAGGTGGGTATCAGCGAATCCATCATCGCGCTTACTGCGCGCAGCGGCAGGGCAGCCCTGAAACACCGCCTTCAGAATTTGGGCTACCGCTTCGAGGGCGAAGCCCTTGAACAAATCTATGAGAAATTCCTTGAAGTAGCCGACCGCAAAAAAGAAGTCAAGGATGAAGACCTGGAACTCCTGGTGGGCAACGAACAGGCTTTCGACGGCAAAGCCATCAAACTGGTGCATCTTCAGATCATCGGCGGTAAATCAACCATCCCCATGGCTGCCGTTACACTGAATATAAACGGCGAATTCTTCACCGCCACTGAAGCCGGAAACGGACCGGTTGACGCTGCCTTTAAAGCCATCCGCAGCATCGTGCGGCACAACATACGGCTCGAGGAATTCCTCGTTCAGGCCATCACACGCGGAAGCG
>CAYVBH010000187.1:0-7930 GCA_964449015.1 uncultured Bacteroidales bacterium | reverse complement strand
CAGTGATTTAATGCAGTATTGGATAGTTTCGTCGAGAACAACTGCAGCAAGTATCCCTGATGAATGGACTTATTACTAGTGAATGAGGATATGCGGTTATATAAAAAAACAACCCTATCAAAATGATAGGGTTGAATGCCTTTCGGAAGTATTACTACTGTTTAATTCTTAATCCTTAAAAAGAAGCGGTGCGAATTCACGAAGGCTTCTTCTCCATGATTGCCACTCATGAGCGGTAAGAGGTGAAACATAGGAAGCACTCTTTATACCAGCTTGCTGTAAAAGGTCTGCAGCATTCTTAACACCTTCCGAACCTCTTTCGCGGCTGCCATAGCTCATAAAAACGAGTTTAACTTTGGACTTGTCTGTAATTTCTGCAGGAGCGATAGTTCCTCCACTGAAAAGGCCGATATGTGAAAACTTATCGAGATGAGCCAGTGTGACTGCTTTGGTACACATGGCACCCATTGAAAGTCCCGACATGCCACGATGCCCCTGATCGCTCAGTGTACGGAAGTTGTTGTCGACCCAGGGGATTAAATCATTGATCATCATATCGGCATAAGTATCAAATGAAAAACGGGGACGCGGAGCTGCACCCGGAGCAGGAGTGGCAGGTGCTCCAGCGGCAGGAGCGCCGGCTGCGGTAGCACCGGGACGCGGAGCACCAGCTCCGAGAGCACCGGCACGGGGGCCCATAGGAAATTGAGGACCAACGGCACTGGTTTCCATCACCACAATAAACGGTTTGGCTTTCCCTTCGGCGATCAGGTTGTCAAGTATTAAATTGGTACGTCCCATCTCAATCCATACCCGTTGATCTTCGCCTCCTCCATGCTGAAGGTAGAGGACAGGATAACGGGTTGATGTATTCTTATCATAATCAGGAGGTGTGTATACAAAGATATGACGCCAGGATTTGGCTACCTTGGAATAATAGTTCTTAATCAGCACGTTTCCATGTGGTACATCTTTCAACGCATAGAAACTGCCGTCCGGATCAGGAATTTCAAAACCATTGCACATATGGCTGTAACCGATGAAAGCATCGGTAGCCGGATCAAGTACAACAGCGCCGTCAACAATCATCCAGTAGTTGCGATAACCCACATCCTGCGGTTCACTGGTGTACGTCCAAACCCCGTCATCGCCTTTAATCATGTCAAAGGCAACGTTGTTGATAGAAACCTGAACCTTCTGTGCATCCGGAGCTCTAAAGCGGAAGGAAACCCTTGAATCGGCCTCAATACGCGGATACTGAGCCCCAGAGAGATTGTAGGGCGAGGCATGCGCCGTATCGGCACTAAAAACATTGGAACTTTGACCCGACTGGGCCAGACTGACTACACTGACTGACATGGCAATCAGCAAATTGATGAATACTAGTTTTTTCATGGTTTATTAATTTGTAATTATTATTGTTGACTTTCCGATCAACCTACGCTATGAAATATACTTCCTTATGATACTTCTAAACTCATCGGGCTTTATTGGTTTTGTAAGGTAGTCATTAAAACCTGCTTCCATAAATTTTAATCTCTCTTCCTGTCGGGCATAAGCAGTGACTGCGATAACAATCTGTTTCGGATTTTTTGATTTTATGATTTTGGTGGCTTCAAAACCATCCATTTTTGGCATTTTTATATCCATAAGTATCACAGGAAAATATTTCCCGGATTCCAATATTTCCAATGCTTCCAATCCGTTTTCAGCCCGGAAAACTTTCAGGTTTGATTTAGCCAGCATCTTATCCAGATACATAAAATTGGCAATCTCATCCTCAACCACCAGGATGTTTTTTATATCATTTGAGCCGGTATCAATAACAACAGGCATTTCCATCACTACGGGTGCTTCATGAGTAATTACAGTATCAGGTAATTGAAACGTGAAAACCGATCCTTTGCCAAACTCACTTTCAACCGTCAGATCACCTCCCAATAGTTGCGCCAGCGCCCTTGAAATGGATAAACCCAGACCCACTCCCCTGTATAATATATCGTCATCGGCTTCACTCTTTCTGAAACGTTCAAATATGGGTTCAACATCATTTTCCTGTATGCCTATACCTGTGTCTTCTACATAAAATGCCAGATATTTACCTTTCATTCTTAGTCCTAGTTCAACGACACCCTCATTTGTGAATTTCAATGCATTGCTCATCAGATTTGTAAGGATTTGTTTAATCCTCAGCTTATCCGAGTTAATTTGGATTTCTTGGCCATGCAACTCATTATTTAAGCGCAAACTCAGGTTTTTTTTATTATTAAAAAGTGAGAAGGTTGAATAAAGTTGATCCAATAATTCATCAACCCCCATGATCTCCTCTCTGATAATCAATTGGTTGGCTTCGATCATGGATAAGTCCAGAATATCATTAATGAGCATGAGCAACGTATTGGAATTTGAATTAACGATATCAATATACTCATTCCTTTCCTCAGCAGAAAGACTCTCATCCTTTAGCAGGTTGGTAAATCCAACAATGGCATTCATAGGTGTTCTGATTTCGTGCGACATATTGGCCAGGAAAGCTGATTTAAGCTTATCGGACTCCACGGCCTTATTTCTCGCCACCTTAAGTTCCAATGTTCTTTCATCAACAAGCCTTTCGAGATCACCATAATGCATTTCGAGTTCCTTATTCTGCTTCAGGATTTTTTGACTCATTTCGCTCAACAGATCATTTTGCTGTTTGAGCTCTTCATGTTGCTCAGAGAGGGAAATATTTGCTTCATTCAGATCACTGGTCCTCAATTTTACGATTTCTTCCAGTTTCTTCTTTTGATGCCTGAGCTTTCTGACACGAAGAGAATAGATGCCCAAAATAGCAGCCAATACAAGCAATAGTGCAAAAAACTTGAATCCCAGCGTTTCCCATAACGGAGGCTTGACCGTGATCTTTATTTGCTGGTCTGACTCAGACCAATTCCCTTGCCTGTTAGTTGCCCTGACATGAAAAATATATTTTCCGGGAGGAACCCGGGTATAAGTAGCCCTGTTTTGGTTTCCCGAATATACCCAGTCTTTATCGAAATTCTCAAGCATGTATGCATACTGAATCTTTTCGGGAAACGAATATTCAAGGGCTGCAAAAGTTAATGAAAATGTTGATTGTCTGAAATCAAGTTTAATGGACTTAGTAAAGTTGATGTTTTCTTTTAATATTTTTGAGTATCCATAGGTTACCGGAATATTGTTAATCCTTAATTCTGTGACAAAAATATTCGGTCTCTGCCTGTCTTCAACAATATCTGCCGGGTTAAATGTAAATATCCGATCAAGGCTGCCAAGATAAAACTGACCCTTTGATGACAGTGAGCTAAATCCTAAAAATGAAGGAGTTGTAATTCCATTATAGAAGTTGTAAACAGTAAATTCATTGTTAGCCTGATTCAATTTGAATAGTTTGTTATATGAAGTCATCCAGATATTATGGTCCGGATCTTCCATAATGTTTGTTATAAGATAAGGGATTTCATTCTTTGGAAAAAGTACTGTGTTTGTTTGATCATCAGGGTTTAGCTTGAATAGCGCCCTGTTTGTACCCACCCAAATAATTCCTTTTGAATCCTCAAAAATATCCAGTATGGTATTCAACTGAATATTATGTTTTTTATCAATATATAATGGATAACGGGTGAAAGTCTTTTTATCCTTGTTGTAATAGCACAGTCCGTTTTGTGTTCCAATCCAGATCCTTCCTGTACGATCTTCCATCATCATATATACTACATCGCTGATAAGGGAATAAGGATTCCCTGCCTCGTATTTATAATGCGTAATTTTGTCTGTTGAACGGTCCCAAACATCCAATCCTGATCCCGTATAACTTATCCAAACCCTATTATCCTTGTCCTGCAGTACGAAATAAATATAATTGGAAGCAATGGAATTTGGATTTTTTGGATCGTGAGATAAAACCTTAGTGCTGTTTTTCCAAAAATCGTATACCAACAGACCATTATCTGCTGTGCCAATAAATATTTCACCCTTTTTGTTATTATTTAAACAAGTAACCGTCGAACGGCAAACATTTTCGAGCACCAACTGTGCTGTTTTGTTTATGGGATTATAGGCAACAATTTCTTTGTCGCCGGTAGCTATCCATATTTTATGGTCGGGTGATGAACAGAAAGCAGCTCCCCTGGTTCCGATAAAATGCTCTGCACCTGACTTCGCAATGTCCTTTAACATTTGAAACTGGCTGAATTCCTGATTGTACATATTAACACCTGCGTCCCATGATCCAAGCCATATCAAACCGTTTCCGGATTTATAAACACTCGTAATTGAGTTACTATTTAAGTAGTAATCAGAGTTCTGGTCATTGGAATAACTAATAAATTCACCGGTTGAAATATTCAGCAGGTACAACCCCTGAAAAGAAGTAGCAATTGCAATTATTCCTTTCTGGATTTCGAGTATTGAGGTTACTAAGAAAACCACGTTAAACAAGTCGGGATTGAATTCTGAGATAAGCTTAATGTCTCCGGTTTGTGGATTTATAATAAACAATCCGGAATATGTTCCCGCTAACACATGATCTTCTGAATCCACATAAATGACCTGCGTAATACCGCGCCGTATGGTGACATCATGACTTCTTAAAGGAAGAATCGTGTTTTCAAACTTTTCTTTCTTTGGATCTAATTTGCTTACAATTCCATCTAGCGATAGCACCCAGATGTTTCCCCTACTGTCGCCTGAAACAGAACTTAAATAGTTACTGCCGATTGAATTCGGATCCCCCGGATCATGCCTGAAATGCCTAAAATTTTTATGATCCCTTTGCCACAGATCAAGGCCGCCACCTGCGGTGGCAATCCAGATATTCCCGTCTTTATCTTCATAAACATCAAGCACCCGGTTATTGCTAAGACTTGTGGAATCATTCATGTCATGTTTCAGACGTGTGATGGACTCCCGGTTTTTGTCAAACAAGACAATACCATTGGAATAAGTTGCTATCCATAGTATTCCCTCCTTGTCTTCAAGAATATCATAGGATATCTGATAATTGCCCGACAGCGTATCCTGAAGCAGGTAGTTATAATTAATAAAATCTTTTCCGTTAAACTTCTCCAACCCATTTGGCGTTCCAAACCACATAAAACCATCTCGATCCTCACAGATAGACCGAACGTAATTTGTTGACAATCCTTCTTTTTCGGTGAAGCTCTTAAAATTCAACCTGGGAAACTGTGCATGAATCGGGCATAAAACCAGTACTGACAATACAACAATAATGAAGAATACGTTCTTGTCAGGGCATCCTCTTTTCATGACAAACATGCAAAATAATTTACCCTTAAGATAATCAGTTTTTGTTAAAGAAAATATAGAAATCAGTAATTAAACATGGATTTCCCCGACAGAAAAAGATGATTAAGATGCAATGAATTGTTCAGAATATGATTTTTTTAGGGTTTACCAGGAATAGGTTCCTGAGCAGGTAAAGAATCAGCCGGCTTACCAAATACGGTGAACTCAATAATCCCAAGCGGTGTGGTTTTAGGCCAGTTTATCATGGTCAGCCGCACAAAACGACACTTCGCAGGAGGAATTTCTTCAAAACATGTATTCCGTGAAAATGCATTCTTTGACTGATCAAGAACTGTGTTATATGTCTTTCCATCCAATGACACGTCAATCTTGTATTGATATACATCGGGCAAGGGTTGTTGCGAAGAAGTTGAGGCTGACACTGATGTTGAGCCGTTAGCTGATACTGCTGCTACCGGAGGTCTTCCGAAACCCCGCCTGCTGTTAAATAACAGCCGGACGCCGTCAATAATGAACAACTGAACAACATCAAAACGTGTTGCAGGAGAAAGTTCTATTGTTAAAACCGGCATTGTATCCGATGGTATAGGTTCCCACCAGGTACCGCTGGAATTATCCACGGTATATGCTGCATCGCGCCCGGGTTGTTCTGAAGAAACCTTGGAAAGAGCATTCATGGCACGGAATTTATTAATGCTTACCGGTATGGATTGGCTATCCCCATTACCTGGATCGCTGATTGAGCCAGGAGCCCATTGCGGCGTATCTGTGACCTTCACTGACATATTTCCCTCTTTGTTCAATACAACACGATCCATCCCAATTCTTCGTCCACCGGGCGGATTGGACAGGACAATGGTATAGAATTGCCACAGGCTCTTATCAGGTCCTTCAACTATGCATCCATGAGCAGTTCCGGTGACCAAACCATCAGTCTTGCGAAGCAACGGATTGTTGGGTGCATAAGTAAATGGCCCCATTGGCGACTTTGAGGTATAGTATCCTTCGGCATAAGTTTTCCATTGCGTTCCCGAGGCAGAATATTGCAGATAATATGTACCATTGTGTTTCTGAAGCCATGGCCCTTCCACCCAGGCAACCTCTGGATATTCATTCATCTCACCATAACGCTCCCAGATATGATCACTGTTGAATCCGATGAGGTGCCGGACTGGTCCGGCAAATCTTGTAAGGTCATCGGGATCGAGTTCCACGACAAAGATACCGCTGACGCCCCGGCCAGCATAATAAAGATATGGTTTATTATCATCGTCAATGAATATTTCCATATCAAAAGCTCCATTCCAACCTCCGGCAACGTCGGGCGTGTTCTTCCAATCTCCAAGGCTGGTATATGGCCCCAGGGGATTGTCAGCTTTGAAGAGAGGTCCATCATTGCCGCACATGTAAAAGCTGCCGTTGAATTTTACCACATCCGGTGCAACAGGAACATGTTCAACCCGATGGAATGACCAATCAAGCATATTATCGGAAACCCATGCCCCACCGCCGGTACAGAACATGTAATACTTGCCATTCTCCCGTATAACGGTGACATCGCCAGACGCATTTCCGCCCGGTGCTGTTACCATAGGCAAAGGATTGCAGTAACGGGCTGTTCTGCCAATTTGTGGATCCTGAGCATAGATGAACAGATCAACAAGAGAGACAAGAATTAACAGAGAAACGAGAGATTTGGTTTTCATAAATCATCTTTTCTGGTTGATAATATAAGCAGGCAGGTTATTCACCTGTTTAATCATTTATAACAGTTCCTAGCAGGATAAAATTGGCACATCCACCCATATGGTTATCTCATTATATCCGTTCTTCTTTCTTGAACAATCCACATACAAATTATCCTGTTTCTTTTTAGAATTTATCTACTATTACCATTCCGCCATGGGTAGGAATCATCAGTTCAAGTTCCTGTTTCTTGTTCACTTTTACCATAGTTACTTTCCCGTTCAATAGTTCGTTGTCACTGTATAACTTTACCTCACTGCCAACCTGAAGCATGGGCAATTTAACTTTCAGCTTCACTGTTTCTTTTTGAGCATTTATTCCGGCAATGTACCATTTATCCCTGTGACGTCGGGCCAATATCACATATTTTCCGGGATAACCGTCGATAAAGCACACCTCATCCCAAATAACAGGGATCTCCTTCATAAAGCCTATGGCCCAATCCGGGGCATCGGTAAGATTGTTGGGTGCCAGGGCAAAATGCTGAACGCCGCTTTGGAATAATACAGCCGTTGCCAATGCAAAAACATCGGAGGTAATCCTGCGTCCTCCCCACATCTCAGCACTGTTCTTGCTGTTGTAATACTTATTGAGTGTACTGCCTCCAAAATCCATGCTGCCGATGGTGTTGCGTATAAAAGGATGGAGGCAGGCATTGAAAGCCTCGGCATCGCAATTCTCCTGAGCAAAATGTAGATTTTCGCTTGCCCTGACGGCCTCACTAGCGGCATAATTGGGGAACATACGCTCCCAACCCCGGGGAACGGTGCAACCATGAAAGATCACCATAAGGCCGTAATCATTGGCATCGTGAAGAATGTCTTCATACAGTTTCATGGTCATCTGCTTGTCACCGCCAAAGAAGTCAACTTTAATACCACGTATACCGATGCTTTTC
>CAYVBH010000186.1:0-7952 GCA_964449015.1 uncultured Bacteroidales bacterium | reverse complement strand
TGTTTTGAGGTTGAAGAACGGTTGAAAAAGGAACTCGATATTCCTGTCTTTCATGATGATCAGCACGGCACAGCCATTATTTCTTCAGCCGGCTTGTTAAACTCACTGGAAATCACGGGCAAAAAGATTGAAAACATCAGGGTTGTGGTCAACGGAGCCGGAGCCTCTGCCATCTCCTGCGCACGTTTGTACAAAAAGCTTGGCGTCAGGCCAGAAAATATCCTCATGCTCGACAGTAAAGGTGTTTGTACCACCAGCAGGACTGATCTGAATAAGTTTAAGCTCGAGTTTGCGCAGGATGTTACGATCAGCACACTGGCCGAAGCCATCAAGGGAGCCGACATGTTCCTGGGTCTTTCCACCGGCAATGTACTTTCAAAGGAAATGGTAAAGACGATGGCGTCCAATCCGGTCATTTTTGCCATGGCCAACCCCACCCCTGAAATTTCGTATGAAGATGCCATTGACGCCCGCAAAGATGTGATTATTGCCACAGGACGAAGCGATTACCCGAACCAGGTAAACAACGTGTTGGGATTTCCCTTTATCTTCCGGGGTGCACTGGATGTCAGGGCTAAAACTATTAACGAAGAAATGAAGCTGGCTGCTGTTTATGCACTGGCCGGACTGGCCAAAGAGGCTGTTCCCGAGCAGGTAAACGCCGCCTACAAAGTCAGCAACATCACCTTTGGCCGTGAGTACATCATTCCCAAACCCTTAGACCCCCGTCTGATCACACGAGTTGCCCCTGCTGTTGCCCGTGCTGCCATGGAAACCGGAGTAGCGCGTGTTGCAATAAAAGATTGGAAAGCTTATGAGATTGAGCTCATGAAGCGAATGGGGCTTTATGATAAATTGGTGGACGACATCCGGAATCGTGCACGTCAAAATCCAAAAAAAATAGTATTTGCCGATGCCAACAACCTAAAGGTTCTTAAGGCCGTTCAGTATGTCAATAATGAGAAAATTGCCATACCCATCCTCCTTGGCAATGACGATGAGATCAGACAGATGGCTGCAACCCATAAAATTGACCTGGGTGATATACCTGTTGTTGATATCCACAGTCCGGCTGAAGACGAACGCAGAAAACGATTCGCGCACAGTCTTTTTGTCAAGCGGCAACGCAAAGGTATGACCTATGAGGAGGCGCTCGACAAGATACATGACCCCAATTATTTTGGGGTTATGATGGTTGATTCGGGTGAAGCCGATGGTTTTCTGGCCGGATTCTCCAGCCGCTATGCCAATACCATCAGGCCGGCGATCCAGGTAGTGGGCACCAACAACAGCCTGAAACACATAGCAGGCATGTATATGGTGCTTACCAAAAAGGGACCTTTCTTTTTTGCCGACACGACAGTAAATATAAATCCCACAGCCCGGATGCTGGCTGATACCACATTGCTTACGGCCAACGAGGTGAAGAAGTTCGACATGGTACCCCGCATTGCCATGCTATCCTATTCCAACTTCGGATCAAACCGCAATGAAAGTCCGGATACGGTTCGTGAGGCCGTTGCCATACTGCATCGCGATTACCCTGAGCTTATTGTTGACGGTGAAATGCAGGCCAATTACGCATTCAACAAAAAACTGCGGCAGGAGAAATTCCCGTTTAGCAAGCTGGGCGATATGGATGTGAATACTGTAATCTTTCCCGATCTGAATTCGGGAAACATTGCCTACAAGATGATGCAGGAGCTGGGTGGCGCTGAAGTTATCGGACCGATTCTGACAGGACTTCACAAGCCGATCCAGGTTATGCAAATGGCAAGCTCAGTACGTGAGATAGTAAACATGGCGGCGATAACCGTGATTGATTCACAGACTTGTACGAAGGAAATAATCAAGTTGTAGTTAATGAGATTCTACACGTCATACTTCGGCAAGCTCTGTATGACAATGCCAGTCACACTGAGCCTGTAGAAGTGTGTCTTGCTGCCACTGATTCTATATGTCATACTTCGACAAGCTCTGTATGACAACACCAGTCACAGTGAGCTTGTCGAAGTGCGACATACTGCCGTTGTTTTGGCTCTTATTTGAAAAAATTTTGTAATTTTCACCGGGATCATTCGTCTTACTATGAAAATGGCAATTATGAAATATACTTTCATGTTGCTTTTGCTTGCAGTTACCCTTGGCGTATCGGGCCAAAGCAAAAGCATCACCCGGTTCAGGTCGGATTTTAAAGAAACTTCCAACATGTTCTTTTACAGCAGCACACTGAAGATGCTGAACACAGAAGATCTCCCTGAAGTAACAGATATTCTAAAGGATATTGAAGAAATCAGGGTGCTCAATTACAGCAAGACATCGGTGAACTTCAGCAAAGAAGACATTGCTGCTTTGAAAAAATCATTGGTTGATGAAGAATATAGGGTGGTCATGATGATTACCGAGAAAGGCAATGTAGTTAATCTTTACAATCGTGAAAAAAGGGGCAAAACTGTTGGATTTGTTGCCATGATTGAAAACCAGGAAAGCCTAGTGCTGGTTGACCTGATCGGATCGATTGACGTGAAGAAATTCATGGCGTTAAAGGAGAAAATTGATTTGCGCGTAAAAAATGCAAGCTGAAAACCACACTAATTCAAATATCTTGAACAACGTTGTAACCACCAGCGGCCTTACCAAGTATTACGGGGTAATCAAGGCTGTTGACAACCTGACACTGAATATTCCCGAAAAAAGTGTTTTCGGAATACTGGGTCCCAACGGCAGCGGTAAAACCACCACACTGGGCATGCTGCTGGATGTGATTAATCCCACCAGCGGATCTTACAGCTGGTTTGGTAAAAAGCCCGATAAGGAAAACCGGCAGAAAATCGGTTCCATACTTGAGACTCCCGCGTTTTATCCCTACCTGTCGGCTGTGGATAACCTGAGAATTGTGGCTGAGATTAAAGCCATCGGGTACGGAAATATCGATGAAGTGCTGAAGATTACGGGCCTGTATGACCGCCGGAACAGTGCTTTCCGAACCTTTTCACTGGGCATGAAGCAACGGCTGGCCCTGGCAAGTGCGCTGCTTTGCGACCCCCTGGTAATGATACTCGATGAACCCACCAACGGCTTGGATCCCCGTGGTATAGCCGAAATCAGGGAGCTGATACGCGAAATTGCTGCCCGCGGTAAAACGATAATCCTGGCCAGCCACCTGCTTGATGAGGTTCAGAAAGTATGCACCCATTTTGCCGTGCTCGACAAGGGGCAACTTTTGCATTCCGGTCCTGTTATTGAAACCCAATTGGCCGAACAACGGCTGGAACTGGCTGCCGACAATATTGATAACCTGAAGGCAGTTCTGGAAAGTTATCCTCAACTAAAGAAAATTGAAATAACCGGTGACCGGATCACCATTACCCTGCCGGGCCAGGTTCAGATCAGCGACGTCAGCCAATATTTATATGAGCATGGCATCTCTGTCACCCACCTGGTTTCACTGAAGAAATCACTCGAAACCCAATTTCTTGAAATATTAAATGAACCGGCATGAAAAGGCTTTTACGCATTGAACTGATTAAAATAAGATCCAACGCTTCATTCTGGGTATTGACCAGCCTACACGTCGGTATTGTTCTGCTGGTTATCCTTAGTGGCAAGATGTTTCTCAAATCCATCTCGCTCAATGGCGAATCTTTCACCAAACTGGTCGATCCTGCCAACATTCCTATCTACCAGTTTCCCGACATCTGGCACAACATCACTTATGTTGCCGGATACCTGAAATTCATCCTGGCAATTTATGTGATCATTTCCATAACCAGCGAGATCAGTTACAACACGCTTCGTCAAAATATCATGAACGGATTGAGCCGGGCTGATTTTATCAAATCCAAACTATTTCTGATTGTGCTGATTTCCCTGGCCTCAACCCTGTTTATTTTCATTACCGGTTTAATCATCGGATTGCTGAGTACACCTGACATTCAGCTTCATTACCTCATCAAATATTCAGGCTTTGTTCCTGCTTATTTCCTGTTGCTGACAGCCTACCAGGTATTTGCACTGCTGATCGGACTGTTGATCAAAAGAACCGGTCTGGCTATGGGACTCATGTTCCTCTATACAATTATCATAGAGCCCATCGTAGTTTTAAGAATTGATGTTGCCTGGGTGAAGGGGTTCTTCCCCATAAAAGCAATCAACAATCTGATACACATGCCTTTTGGGAAGTATGCGCTGCGCGAGGTACAGGATTATGTTTCACTGAAAGAAACGGCATTCGTGTTGCTCTACCTGGTACTTTTCATATACCTGATCAATCTGTTACTTAAAAAAAGGGATTTATAGGACTGCCTGATTGTCGGATACAACCTTCCTGTAAAGGTCAAGCAGCACAGGCTCCTCTTTTTCCCAGCAAAGATTTGCAGCAGCAAGCTCCAAATTTTCTTTCCATGTTTTTCGCTGTACATTGTCGTCCAGCATGGAAGCAAACACTTTTGCCAGTTGGGCCGGATCACGGGAATCTGTGATCATCCCCACTTTATATTTTTCAACGATTGCCATCATCTCAGGCAGAACTGAAACCAGCACGGGCACGCGGGCCTGGATGTAATCAAACAACTTGTTGGGCAAGGCATAATAATAATTCAATCCCAGGTTCTCTTCGAGTGATATACCCAAATCGGCCTGCACCGTATATTTTCCGAGATCATCAGGCGGAATCCTGCCCAGAAATCTCACTTTTTCCTGCAGCGCAAGCGAATCGACCAGTTTTCGCAGTTCACCTTCAAGATATCCGGAACCTGCAATCACCAGAAGTGAATTCTCTGTATGGCGCATGGCTCTGATGGCAAGTTCCAGACCTCTTCCGGAGTTAAGCGATCCCTGGTACATGATTATCTTCTCCTGGTGCCGTCGCAGTGAAATCTGGGGCAAGGGTAGCGGTTCAATCCGGTAGGGAACATTTCTTAAAACGTGCATGTTAATTCCGTATTTACGCCGGTATTCAGAAGCAATGGAAGGACTTACGGTAGATGCATACTTGATATGTGGCAAAAAGGAAGATTCAAGCAGCGTCCAGATTTTTTTTACCCCGGGTCTGTTAACCAGTTCCGGTAACTCGGTAAAGTACTCATGGCTGTCATATACAACCGGTAGTTTCTTGAAAAAAGAGGCCATATAAACTGCTGCAAGCGTATCCAGATCGTTGGCAACCAGCAGGTCTGCAGAAGTGAAAAGAAGCTTAAAGAAAAGCCGGATATTGAATTCTGCATAAAACATAGGGCCTTTTCTGAACAACATGCGGATGCGATTGGTGCTGTATGAATACGCAGGCAATGCAGGAGAATCCGGAAACGACAGTCCGATAACGGTAACATCGGCAGGTAATTTAACGAGAGAAGCGGCTATCCGGCCAATCCTGCAATCGGTGATAATATCGTTGGTAACACAAAGAACTATCCGCATCGGCAAGCCCTGATTGATATTAGAATGCACTAAATTAAAGATTCTTTCATTACAATTGATTTTAAAGACGGGAGATATTATATATTTGTTTACCTAACCCATGAGCATGATTAAGATACAGGAAAACGCCGCGTTGGTTGATCGCAATACCTTTCATGTGCCGGCAACTGCCCGTTATTTTGTTGAAATCGGAAATGTTGATTCCGTGAATAAATTTCTTGAATCGGACCTTGCAGGCAAACACAGTATTTTTATACTCGGAGGAGGAAGTAACGTTTTGTTTACGGGCGACCTGGATGGTATTGTGCTGCATCCGGCAATCAAAGGAATTGAAGCAATCAGCGAGGGCAGTGATCATATTATTGTGCGCGCAGGTGCCGGTGAAAACTGGGATGACTTTGTGGATTATTGTGTAAGGAATGACTGGGGAGGCATCGAAAATTTATCATTAATTCCGGGTACTGTTGGGGCTTCTCCGGTGCAGAATATCGGCGCCTATGGTGTAGAAGTAATGGATTTTATTGATACTGTAGAAGGTTTTTATATTAAGGAACGGAAACCGTTCAGGTTAAAAGCGAAGGAATGCCGTTTCTCATACCGGAACAGCCTGTTTAAAACAGAACTTAAAGACCAGGTGATCATCACAAATGTCAGCTACAGATTGAACAGGAAACCATTGTTCAACACCCGTTATCCTGATCTTGAGAAAGAGCTTAACAATTACGATGAAACCACTATTGCCAATATCCGCAAAGCCATCATTACCATCAGAACTAATAAACTGCCTGATCCTGCTGAACAAGGTAGCGCGGGTAGTTTTTTTAAGAATCCGGTTGTATCCAAATCCCAGTCTGAATCATTGAAGCGGTTCTACCCGGGAATGCCGGAATATGACCTGAAAAATGGCTCTGTTAAGCTTTCTGCAGCCTGGTTGATTGATCAGTGCGGGTGGAAAGGAAGATCATGCGGCAAAGCAGCCACGCACAAAAAGCAACCACTGATCATCATCAACCGGGGTGGCGCCACGGGAAAGGAAATCTATGATTGCGCTGTGAAAATCCAGAAATCGGTGATGAATCATTTTGCCATCAGGCTGGAGATGGAGGTGATTGTAATCTAGTGTGCCAATTTGAGAATTTGAAAATTTGAGAATTTGATAATCTGGTAATGTGATGAAGGTTATTAGTTGCCTCCAAATACATCAATATAAACCGGCAGGTGGTCTGAGAAACCGCCCTTGTAGATAAACCCGCTGTAAGTGCGAAAGGGTTTATATCCGGTATAGGTCATATCGGGCTCCAGTAAAAACAGATTATCCAGAATGGTGAAGCCGTCAGGTTTTACATGCATCCCCTGGGTATCAGTGAGCAAACCTGCCGAAACGATAATCTGATCAAAAATATTCCAGGTTCCCTGGTATTTTAATGTCCCCTGCACCGGTTCTCCTGTATCACTATTGCAGGCAAGATTATAAAGACCTGCAGACAATGATTCCTCCTGCACTACCCTCGCGTTTAAAACAACAGCAAGACTTTCATCACTCGGCTCGTCATTGAAATCACCCATGATCAGGATCTTCGCACGAGAATTTAACAGCTGAATACTGTCTGTTGTCCGCCTGAGCAGACCAGCCGCTACAAATCTGTCCTTTTCCGTTTCCAGTTGTCCCGATGATCGCGAAGGCCAATGATTGATAAATATATGACAGGTATCTCCGCCCAAAAAAGCTTTCACGTATAAAATGTCTCTTGTTAACAAATCACCCCTGCTAACCTTGATTCTTTTGCTATTCAGGCATTCAACCGTCTGCCTGTTGTAAGCCAGGGCAACGTCAATACCCCTTCGGTCTGGCGAATCATAATGCAACAGCCTATAGTGATATTTAGAAAGTGGCGTATCTTCAAACAGATCATTCAGGACAGAATCGTTCTCCACTTCACAGAAGCCAATTACATCGGGGGGTTGCCAGCCACCTGCAGCAACAATCACCTTACAAATATTCATCAGTTTGGCTTTATAGCGCTTGTACGTCCAATGCATGCCCCCTGCCGGAGTAAACAGGTTGTCATCTGAATTGGGATTATCCCGGGTATCAAAAAGGTTTTCCACGTTGTAAAACAGGATCCGGTAATGCGATTGTTGATTTGGGGCAGGTAATCTTTCCTGTCCCCGGAAAGACTCAGGCCAAATTCCGGTCGTAAAAAACAGCATTAAAAAAGCAACTGTATAAGGATAACCCATAATTGTAACCGGATTACTCAGTCTTCTTTTCTTTCAAATGCGCCCAGGTCAGGTTTGTCATCATAATAGCGCGAATGCTCCATGATATCATATTCAAGATATGGGAAATTCTGTATCAATTGCAAATCTCCCGAGTCTTTGGCCGGTGACAGCGTATCAAGGCTGTAATTGAGATGGTAGCTGTCGGAATCATTGACAAAATGAGGATCCTTGTTGAGGATGATTTTACTGAAAACGGATTTATTGGCCAAATCGATTGAATCCTCAATTGCTTTTAACAGGCAATGATCAAA
>CAYVBH010000185.1:0-8142 GCA_964449015.1 uncultured Bacteroidales bacterium | reverse complement strand
ATTCAGCAGGTTATCATTTTTATACTCACCAAAAGTGGCAATTACCTGGGGATCATATTGGCCGCCAAGCTCCACCTCCTGGGCTTCCGTCATGAACATGATCTGTTTTTTTCCGGTGACCGGGTTGATGGCACAGGAAATAACAACTGCGATGACAACAGCCATAAAAGGTATCACCGCCAGAATATGATTCTTTTTCATCTCAGTAAACATAAGTTTATAATAGGGTTAGGCCGGAAACTCATACACAGAGTTCTCACTCAAATATAATAAAAATTGTCATTGGTTATCAGAATATACCAACGAGGATTCCTGCTCCATCAACTCAGGAAAAGGATTATTACGGAATCAATATTTGCTGTGTACCTGCCTATAGCTTGATAAACAACCCAAACGACATACTGTAAGAAACTCTACCAAAATCAATTTCATCTTGCAAAATCCAGGCAGCCGTAGGTAAAAAATCAGCATTGAACATGCCAAAAACATACCATTTGTCACGAATATGGTAATTCAGTCCTGTATGCAAATTAAACGTATGTGTCCATTCATTGATGTCGCCTTCAAAATCTATAAAATATAAATTGGTTCCCAGGCCAATCCTTGGCTGCAACTTTTTACCCGGGTAGATATACTGAATTTGAAGAGGAATCCTATATATATCTAGCTGAGAAGAAATACCCTGGATTATCTGAATACTGATTCCGGTTTTGACAAAGATTTTCTCGTTTGTTCTTGGAGAATTAAAATAAGCAAACAACCCAAATTCATTGGAAAAACCATTAATACCACTATACCAGACCGGTCCCCAGAAGGGCTCCAACGACAAACTGACTAAAGGGGCTTTCTTCTCATAGGTGGTGTAAGCTTCATCTTTGGAAACCGCCTTGTGATAGTCTTCAGCAAGCCTAATCAAATTCCTGTGTTCGGGTTTTCCGATCGAAGCTATTTCTGACTGAAAGTTCGGTGCATCTTGCATGTAAAGAGAAAGCAATCCGATATGGGTTTTTGATTGATATTGGTAGGGGGTGGAGTTTACATATCTTGTTTCTTCTTTGTACGGAATTTCCGCCAAAGGCATACCGGTCTTTTCAATGTAATAATGATCTCCTGTTTCGTCGCGGAAATAGAAAATATCCACCCGACCTGATATCAGGCATTCCACAAATGCTTTCTTAGTTGAGAGCAAGCGGGCCACATAAAACTTGCCTTCAACAAATCCGTATGCCTCAATGTCACCCGGATAATAGTCTGTTATGTTTTTACCGTCGGTTCTGAATCTGCAAAGGATTCCCATCAGTTCATCTCCACGATAATCCACGCTGCCATATACGGTATCGTTATCATTATTAATAATAAACCCGGGTCTGAAATCACTTTGAGCATAAGCTATACCTGATAAAAACAGAAGCACTGAAAGAATGAATCCTTTTGTATTCATTGGTCGATTATTAGATAATGGTTATATAATTGCAGCATGCATGCACTACTATCGGTGATTGTACTTTTTGTTTTATTGTGCATTCTTCTATGATAATATCCGGATCATGATGTTAACACTTGAAAATGGTTGCGTGTATATACCATTTTTTAAAACGGCTTGAAAGGTATTGAATTGAATCTTTATTAGCAAATCTGTAAAATTAGCTGATGACAAATCACCAGTTGCATAGCCAGGTCATACAAATCAGCGTATTTTAATACCTATCCTGATTTTACTTTTTTGGAAAACACTCCCAAATCTGCCAGCATAACAGCAATGAGTAACAACATCCAGGGAATGAAGGTCACAGATAGTCCGGCATGTATTCTACCCCAGAGGCTAAGCAGTAGCATAAGAAACACAACATAGGTTACCTGGAATATTTTCCCGGAAAAGGTCGTGTGAATTAATGGTATAACCAAAGCAGGAAGGATCCAGTAAACATTGAAATTTCCTGAAAATGCAGGGTTATGCGAAAAGAAACCCAGGAATAGCAGAAGCAAGCCAAGGGAACCAAATACACACATGACCAGGTAAAAAACAGGTTTTCTTGTTCTGTGCCATAAGGAAACAACAGCAAGCAGGATGCAAACAACCCACGGTGACAAATAAGACAACCGGTGGCTCCTGACTTGAGTTGCCGGAACATGGATCAAAACGCTTTCTTCCAGGACAACATGAGAATCTTTCAATATGTACCTGATATAATCGGGCAGGAACATACTCCCATAAACCCCTGCAGTTTTATCTGCTTCACTTCCCAAAGCCAGGTTGATTCCCAGGTTAAGCCAATAATTCCTTTTAACATAGGGTATGATCAATTGTCTGAATGATTTGAAGCAATATGAGCCGGTATCAAACGATGCCGGGATTTCCAGTTCTTCAAACAGGACATCCCTTACTCTTGTGGCACAATTGTCATAAAAAAAATCATACCGGTAAAAACGTTCAGGTGAATGATAAGTATACTCCAGTTGTTCAAAAATACGTTGCTTTCCAGCTTCAGTCAAATCAAGCAATTGTTCATGTATCTTTCTTTTTTCTTTAAATGCATCACGTTTGAATGAATTGAACTCATCCACTGAAAGAAAATAATCGAGTTTCCCCTTTATGAAATTAACGTAGAAAAAGGGCGAACTGAAATCAAAGGTTCCGAAATTGTACACCCTGTCATGCCGTAATGAATCATTCCTGATCCTGATTGCTGTATGGCCAAACAGGGTATACAATTCTTGTCCCGGCTCGGAGGTCAGCACCGAAACAACCATTTGTCCCTTCTGACAAAACCCGGAATGCAGGCTTAACAGTAGTAATAGGAATGAAAAAAGTACTTTCCTCATATTCCGGAGTCAAAATACAGGGTCTGTGTTTCTTTTCTGGATGAGTTTATTTGGCGGAATTCTCCAGAATCAGTTTCACCATGTCATAACCCACTGCATCAAACATGACTTCCACATTGTTTGTATAATCGGAATTATGGCTCATGATTGCATCCTTTACCATAAAAGCTTTGTAATCATGGTTCATGGCTCCAACCCATGAGGAAAGAACACAACCAACCGCACTCAACCCGCACAGAAAAAGGGTATTGCTTCCCTTTTCCTTCAATACCTTATCCAGTTCGGTTTTATTGAATGCATCCGGATAGGTTTTAATTACCTTCGGGTCTTCCGACTTGATTGTAACAGAGGTTGGAAATTCAAATAACTCCGTGCCGGGTTGTGGCCCCGATTCTTTGCTGTGATGGTAAACTCTGACTACCGGGTAACCCTCTTTGCGAAAAAGTGCTATCAATTCGTTGATGTAATACAGACCAATTTCTTTCTCTCTTTCAGGAACCATCTGTAAATACACGTTTTGAATATCAATAACCAAAAGAGCCGGTTTGATTTGTTTTGTGCCCTGATCTTTTTGATCTTGGGCAAATGAACTGCCTGTCAGCGTGAGCAACAGGACGAACAGCATTACAATTACTTTTTTCATGGCGTTAAGTTTTAATCAGAAATGGGGTTTTATTTTTTCTTTTTTTGAAATGCATTACCTGCAGGTGCAAAGGAAGTATAAAAAGCAATCCAGAGCAACAGAAGAATCCCGGGAACAAGTGCATTCGGAATGGAATAAAAATATGTAAATGTAGGAATCATGCTTTTCGACGGATTTTTATGATCATAAATAACTTTCATTTTCCTCCCCGGCTTATACATCACATCCTCGGGACCTCTCATATAATGTGTTTCGTTATTGGCATCAAAACGAATAATGGCACAGTTATGCCAGTCGATATAATTCTCCGGTAAATGAATCAGTTCTGCATAGTCAATTACTACTCCTTCTGTTCGCGCACCAAATAGTAAAAGTTTGTATTTCTTTGACACGGGCAACAACAGAATCAATACCAGAATGATGTAAAACTTGGCCTTGCTTACTTTCAGGATGTATTCCATGTTCTGTCAGTTACATCTGTGTGAGTCACAACTTTCGATGAATCCTGTTCCTGTCAAAAAGGCCTGGTTGCTTCCGGCCTGCAGCAAAAATACTGTCGGAATGAAAAAAACCGGAACCCCTTGGTGTAAAAATTCCAAGAAGTTCCGGACATGAAATCGCGTTGTTAAGTTATTCAACAGGAATTGCAGGTTCTTCTTCCGGTACTGCAATTTCATCAGCAGCGGGCAATGCATTTTCCTTTTTAGCCCTGTTGGCGCAACGGTCGCACAAATCGGTGATGTTTTTCAACTCCCGGGCCTGTGCAACAGTTCCTTCAAAAATTTCATCGGTTCTGTCGGTATTGATGTAAGAACAATCCTGGTACAGGTGATAACTCCGGCCCGATTTGGTCCAGTATACATGGTTTACACCATTGTTCAGCGACTCAACCTCCTTGGTTTGTTCGAGATATTGCTCCTGCGACGGGGGGTTGAAATCAATTCCGGTAACGCCTGCTATCAGCATGGCAACTACGGCAATTGCACCAACCAGTCCCTTCTGCTTGCCATCCAGGTTTTTGTTCGTGAAAATGAGAATAACCAGCGGGAGGAAGGCCAGGATGCTGATAATCAAACCCAGCTGATTCTGAATAAAGAATTTTACCTTATCCTTTTCCGAAGCAGGATCAAGCCGGTTGGATTTCTTCCACAGCAGGTTGCCTATGACTGCCAGTATAAGAGCCGCTGCAATCAAAACAATCAAAATTGTTGTATTGACGGGCACTTTCTGAAGCTGAAAGATTGCAACTACTTCAGCGGCAATGGCCACGGTCCACAGGAGGATGGCTATGATCCTCAGATTTCTGGCTTTTGCCTTGCTTTCTTCAGTGGCCACAAAAACTCTGGTCTCCTGTGAAGCAGATGTGGTACCACCTTCAACCCGGGTAATTTTTTTTGTTGTTTTCTTTTCCATGTTTCCTTGTTTAAATAGATATTTAGATAGTATTTACGGTTCTTTGCTTTACCTTATTTTTCCATTCCTGTTCAAGGATTCAATCGCTATTCTTCCTTCTTCAAAAAAATCAATTGCTTATAACAAATATAAAAAAAATATGATTGTGACCCTTAAGTCATCCAGATCAATTCCTTCGCGGTGAATCCTTTATTAAAAAACCCAGCGCCCAGATATTCAGCAAGCATACCACTAAACCAATGTAATTAGTTTTATTTGCTGACCAGGACATGTCATCATAATTCATATAAACCAGAATGAGGACAAACACGATAACGGATATCACCATGAGTATTCTTCGGATTACTTTCATTGTAATAAACTGTAATAGTTGTTTTTAAGCAATCAGAATGCTGTTTTCGAAACACCAATGTACTCATTTTTTCCTGAATTCAAACAGTAAATCATAACAGCCGACTTATCTGTCGACTCATAAATTTCAAAACCCTGTTTCAGGTAAAAGTCATAGGCGTAGTTTTGCCGGTCGACACTCAGTGAAACCTGACGATACCTGTGCTCCGTCAAATGACTGATCATGGATTTCAACAACAATCTACCGATCCCCTGGTGCCGGAATGGTTCACTAACCGCCATACTTAATTCCGGTGTTTTCTCATCCACAAATCCATATCCCTTTTCATTCATAGAAAACAACCTGGTCCAGATTGCGCCAACAGGACAGCCATTGATTTCGGCCACCAGGCCATGGTCTCCTTCTCTGCCGAAATGATGTATATACCTATACAAATCCGGATTTTTGATAATATCTCTCGGTGGCTTTTTCACTCCATCAGGAACAAAAATGGCCTCATACAGCATCTCTTCCAGGAATGGCTGTTGCGATGGGTTAACAGGCCTGATCACTACATTTTCAATCATCACCTTTATTCTTTGCTCAAAGTCCTTTTTCAACAGGGTTCTCTGTATTGAAGTACCGTGCGACGGCAGAAACAATGAACAGTTGGTTTGCAGTAGTTTTCTCCAGCTTCTGATCATGGTTTCCGGATCCCTGGCATAGGGCGGAAAAACTGTCCATCGGAATACACCAAACAGGGTATCCCCAACCAGTGCAAGTTCATCATCAACGATTATACTCATTGAACCAGGGGTATGCCCCGGGCTATGTATCAGGTATACATTCTCTCCAAATGATTTCAGGTCAGCTTGTGAATCAACTACAAGATCCGGCCGGCAGGGTTCATATCGGAATAAATGAAACAACCACTTTCCCAACAAGTTAACAATGGTTCGTGTGATCAGGTTCGTACCGGCGGGCAACATGTTATCTCCGGCCGACAGCCAGGGTTCATCCGCTCTTTGAACAATTACCTTTGCTTTGTATTTTTTCTGAATATGGCGTGCATTTGCAGCATGGTCATAATGGGCATGAGTCAGCACAAGGTAGTCAATGGTTTCAACACCCAGACTATCCAATCGCCGTTGAAGTATCTTTCGAAGTCGTGAAACTGAAGTATCAACCAATAGATTTTTTTCTCCGTTTGTCAGGACAAAGACATTGCTTCTTCCTGCCAAAACCTGAATGACTTCATAACCGGTTTTTGTTTTCCATCTGTTCATCTGATCATCTTAGTTCCTCTTCCATTCGGATCATCCGGATGGCTCTTTAATTGCTCAACCGGTAATACGGCAAGGTTAATGTTGGTTCAAATCCCAGTTTTTGAGCCAGTTTGTATGAAGCGACATTTTCTAACCTGCACGACCACACTGGCTCATAGTTATGATCCATACAATAATCAATAAGGGCTGAACACACCAGCTGCGCCAATCCTTTCCCCCTGTATTCCGGAAAAGTTTCCATCCCAAGTTCCAGTATACCTTCGAAAATATAGGCAGAAAAAGCCGTTGTTGCAAGTTTCCCTTCATAAAACAAACTGAAGCCTACTCCGTTTTTTGCGAATTCACCTGCATTATCCCAGAAATGACAGGGAACAACACTCCCTTCCATTGCAATATATATCTTTTCATCGGTTCTTACGATCTCGTAATTTTTTCTGGTAAGGGATTGCCTGAAACGCCTATATTTATCTGGATTAAACCTGAAATTAACCCGGGTATTCAGCTCAACCATGTTGTTTTGAACTTCATTTTCATGATTCCCTGCCTTAACCAGCTTTTTGTCTAACAAGCTTTCGAGTTTGTCATTCCAGGTCTTCGGATAGGCCTGCATCCATACGTAGTGCTTCCTTTCTTCACTTGTATTAAGTGCATACTCAACAAAACACCGGTTAAACGCTTCATCTCCGGTATCTCCGAATAAGAGCGACATCCCATAGGGATGCTCTATGTAATAAACCGAAGGATTTTCCAAACGGTTCACATACACCTTTCCGGTTACCTTGTGTTGCAATACAAAGCGTGCAAAAAGCGTATTAACCTGTACTTCCATAAGAGGCGGTAACAACAAATGGTATCGGTTCCGGGATAATTCAATCATGATGTTACTGGATGTTTTGAATGATCATCTTTATTCATCAATGGCCAGCAAGATAGGGATTTCAGGGATTCGTTGTAGCGGTTAGTTCTGCCCAAACAGGAAAAATAAATATCCATTATTTAAATACTTCCAGAATATCCCTGATGAACTGCAGCGATCTTGATTCTATTTGTTCTGTCAGCGAATCATCTTCCAGATTCGGATTTTCAATTAACACATCATCCACAATTGAAAAACCATCGGCAGTGCTTTGGGGAATGTGATACTTGTTCCAATCGCTGTGTTTAAATATCTCCCAGTATTTCTTCTGTAGTTGCTTATTCTGTGCGGCCAGCCATATCTCAAAAGCTTCCTTTTGATAATTGTATACGATGGCAATTTTCAGTTTCAGTTCTTTCAATTCCTTTGGGGTAAAAGGAAAATAAGTAATGGTGTTGTCATCGTTATAAATGCTGCCCACATAATAATCTTCAAAATAGTATTTGTTAAAATGACTCCGCAACGACTTCATAAAACCGTGTATTCCATTATTTGCCTGATTTTTGCGACTTCCGGTGATGTTGGCAGAGGAATTGGTCATCTGGTATACATTTACTTCAGCACAGATGCCCAAATGGGAACAAAAACAGCAACCATAATGGCAGCTGAAATTTGCAAATAATAATTGGTTACATACAACCCGCTTAAAATGAGCAGAGCGTCATCTGTGTTCGATTCAATCCGCCCTTTCGTGGATGAACCCGCATAATTGATCTCAGTTCCGTCTTTA
>CAYVBH010000184.1:0-8144 GCA_964449015.1 uncultured Bacteroidales bacterium | reverse complement strand
CACAGGCCGATATTTTCGTGGTCATAGGCACTTCCATGGTGGTATACCCGGCTGCAGGACTTATCGAATACGTTCCGAAGCATGCACCCATATACGTCATTGACCCCAATGAAGTAACTGTACCTGTTTACCGGCACATTCACTTCATCAGGGAAAAGGCAGGAAAAGGTGTGGCTGTTCTGAAAGAGATACTAAACAAAGAAAGTTTTGCATGAGGATTTTTCATCGTTGTATTTCCATTGTTGTTATCCTTCTTTTTTCATGCCCGGCGCTCTTTTCACAATCATTTCATGGTGGCCTGATTGCAGGGTTGATCGCATCACAGGTCGACGGTGATTCCTATTCAGGCTATAACAAGGCCGGTTTGCAGGCAGGTGTTTTTGTATCTTCTGAATTACTCCCCTGGCTCGACGTCCGGATGGAAATCAAATATACTTCAAGAGGAGCACGAAATCCGGCCAATGATGACAATACTGGATCCTATTTGCTTGGCCTGCAATATATTGATGTCCCGGTTATGGCCTCACTGAAGTATAGAAAGATAGTCGCATTTGAACTGGGACTGATTCCCGGATATCTGTTCAAAGCTGCCGGAGAAGATGATGCCGGAAAACTCCCCGAGGAATACCTGGTCGACTTTCACAAATTTGATCTGGGCTTGTTGATTGGCGCAGATGTAAATATCTCACAAAAAATTGCCGTGAATATCCGGTATTCCTATTCCATATTTTCAATACGCGATTTGGATTCAGCAGGAGCTTATTACAGCTGGTTTGGCAAAATTTTCGGATATTCCAAAGGTGATTTCAATAACTACCTGGCCCTGGGAATCAGTTACAGAATACGCTAATCCCGATTCAGCTCCTTCCGAAAAACAGGTACATGATGAAAATGGAAGCGATTACACCGGCCAAATCGGCCAGTAGTCCTCCGGTTACCGTATATCTTGTATTACGTATATTAACCGCTCCGTAATAAACGGCGACCGTGTAAAAGGTGGTTTCAGTGGAACCCTGCATGATGCAGGCAAGTCGACCCGCAAAAGAATCGGCACCAAAATGGTTCATGGTTTCCACCATGAGGCCGCGTGCTCCGCTTCCGCTCAACGGTTTCATAAAGGCAACCGGAAGGGCATCCACAAACCGGGTATCAATCCCGAAAACAGCAACCAATCCTCCGATACCGTCCATGAGAAAGTCAAAGGATCCCGATGCCCGGAAAACACCAATGGCAACCAACATGGCCACCAGGTAGGGGATAATCTTAACGGCCACTTCAAATCCTTCCCTGGCTCCCTCAATAAAACTTTCATACAGGTTGATCTTTTTCCGGATTCCCAGCACGATAAAAATGATGATAACCAGAAACAGCATGAAATTACCGGCAAATGTCGTCCGCGATTCTACCATGGGTTGCGGAAGCCGGCTCAGGTAAAATATGATCCCTGCAATAACAGCTGTAATACCTGCAAGGTACGTCAGAATTACTTTGTTGAAAAGATTGATGCGTTGCCTGATACTCACATATACCAGCCCTGTCACAGTGGAAAAAAAAGTAGCCAGCATAATGGGTATGAAAACATCGGTGGGAACTTTTGCCCCGCATGCCACGCGCATGGCAAGCACGCTAACCGGGATCAGAGTCAGACTTGAGGTATTCAGCACCAGGAACATGATTTGCGCATTGGATGCTTTTGAAGTATCCGAATTAATTTCCTGCAATTCCTTCATTGCCTTTAATCCCAATGGTGTTGCCGCGTTATCCAACCCAAGCATATTCGCGCTGAAATTCATCAATATCGATCCCATAGCAGGATGATTTTTGGGAATTCCCGGGAAAATGCGGCTGAAAAGCGGATTCATAATTCGTGAAAGAGCCCCTACAGCACCTCCCCTTTCTCCTATTTTCATAATTCCCAGCCAAAGTGTCATTACACCAATCAGGTAAATGGAAATCTCAACACTTGTTTTGGCCATTTCAAAAGTACTCTGCACAATGGCAGAAAAAACATCCCTGTCTGCGATAGTGAAAATAAAGTTGAACTGCTCCAGAAAAAAATCACGGAAATAATAACCCAATACCCTGAACAGGGCAACCAGAAAGCCCACAAGAAAAAAACCGATCCATATATAATTCAGAACCATGAAATCCTGTTTTTGAATTAATCTTCACCTGCCAATATAAAATCAATTTGCTTGCGTTCCATATTCACTCTTACTACGCTAATCTGAATGGGATCGCCCATCTGATATTTTTTACCGGTTCTCCTTCCTCTGATGCAATAACTGTCTTCATCATATTCATAAAAATCTCCTGCCAGCTCCCGGATAGGAATCATCCCCTCACATTTGTTCTCTATAATCTCCACATATATACCCCATTCGGTAACACCTGAAATAACTCCGTCAAACTGTTGACCGACTTTGTCTTTCATAAACTCCGTCTGCTTGTATTTTATAGAAGCTCTCTCCGCTTCCATTGCCAGTACTTCCATTTTTGAAGCATGACGGCACATCTTTTCATACTGCTTCTGGTTTCTCGAAGAAGCGCCGGACAGGTAATCAGCCAGAAGCCGGTGAACCAGCATATCGGGATATCTGCGAATAGGAGAAGTGAAATGGGTATAGTAATCAAACGCAAGCCCGTAATGTCCGATATTATCAGTTGTATAGATAGCCTTTGCCATGGCACGAAGCGCCAGATTCTCCACAATATCCTGCTCCCGGGTTCCCTTCACGTCATCCAGAAGTCGGTTCAATGATAAAGCAGTATCCTTTCCTGATTTCAGGGACAGTTTATAGCCAAAACGTTTGATGAAAAGCGAAAACTTCTGCAGTTTCTCATTGTCAGGCCTGTCGTGTACCCGGTATACAAAAGTTTTCTTTTCAGACTTATCTTTTATTTTTCCAACAAATTCAGCAACATGCTTATTTGCAAGCAGCATGAATTCCTCTATCAATTCGTTGGACAGGCCGTGCTCCCTGGTAACTATTCTTACAGGCTTGCCTTTTTCATCCACTTCAATCTTGACCTCTTCCCTTTCAAAAGCGACTGCTCCGTTTTTAAACCGCCGCCCCCGCAATATTCTTGCCAGCTCATTCAGTTTGAGTACTTCGCGGTTCAAATCTCCCTCGCCCGAATCGATAATCTGTTGTGCCTCTCTGTATGTAAAGCGCCTGTCGGAATTAATGACTGTACGACCGAACCAGGTATCCAGAACCTCAGCTTCATCGTTCATGACAAAAACAGCAGAAAAACAAAGCTTATCCTCATTGGGCCGCAATGAACAGATAAAATTCGAAAGCCTTTCCGGTAGCATGGGCACAACCCGGTCTACGAGATAAACCGATGTACCTCTTTGCAACGCTTCTTCATCAATGATGGTTTCAGGATTCACATAATGCGAGACATCGGCAATATGAACTCCCACTTCCCATTTTCCATCAGACAGGGGTTGAATGGACAAAGCATCATCATAATCTTTTGCATCATCGGGGTCAATGGTAAATGTGGGTACCGGTCTGAAATCCCGGCGTACTTTATAATCCGTTGCGGTAATCCGGTCATTAATCCGGGCAGCTTCTTCTTCAACCTCCTCCTGAAATTTGAACGGAAGTCCAAATTCAGCCAGGATGGCATGCATTTCAGTGTCGTTGTCACCCTGATTTCCAAGGATTTCAACAACCTCACCAAAAGGATTTTTCGCATTCCTCGGCCATTCCGTTAATTTTGCAATGGCTTTCTGACCCTGGCGGGCACCATTAAGTTTATCCAGCGGAATGAACAAATCAAAAGGCATTTGTCTGCTGTCGGGAACGAGAAAAGCAAATTTAGCTGCCATTTCAACAGTACCAACAAAGGTTTCACGCGCACGTTCAATAATTTCAACAACCTCGCCCTCGAGTCCCCTTGTTTTTTTGTGTGCATACACCAAAACTTTTACCGTGTCCCCGTTTAGTGCATGATTCAGGTTATTCTGTGAAATAAAAACATCATCTTTCAGCGTATCTGAAACTACATATCCATAGCCCCCTCTGGCCATGTCCACAGTTCCAATAACGGTTCCCCCCGTTGCCTTAAGTCTGAATTTACCAGTTGAGGTTTCATCAAGCGTACCTTTTTCCTTCAATTCATAAAGAATCTCGGTGATCAGTCTCTTTTCGGCAGGGTCTGTAACGAGCAGGGAACCGGCCAGCTGCTTATAATTAAAAGTTTTTTTCGGATGCGCTGAGAAAACGGCCAGTATGCTGTTCGATAACTCTTTTTTATTGATTCCCGGTTTTTTATTACGTTGTTTTTTTCCTGCCATGCTTATAGAATATGTGCAAAAGGTATGAAAGTTTTCAATAGTGCTGAAATAATACAGCTGGTATTTATAAACTTGACTTGGTGACTCCCAATGATTTTTCCGATTTTTGGTCGCCCAGTGGCTCAACATGAATGGTTACATCAAAAACATTGTCAATTCTCGATTTGATTGATTCTTCAACCTGGTGTGCAATTTCATGAGCCTCGCGGAGTGAAAGGTCACCGTCAACCTCCAGGTCAATGGCTATCATAATTTTATGGCCCATATTCCGGGCCCTCACCCGGTGCGGATGATGTGCTCCTTCAACCGTATCAATGGCATCAAATATTTTCTCATAAATAGTACAATCCTTGGTTCCATCCATAAGCTCAAAACTGGTTTCCCTGAATATTTTGAAAGCTACCCACAGCACCCACAAACTTACCATCAGCGCAAAAAGGGTATCCAATACGGGCATTTTAAAAACATAAATAAATATGAGGCCGATAAGTACCGAACTTGAGATCAGTATATCGTTCTTCATATTTTTACCATTGGCAATCAGCATGGAACTGTCAGTTTTTCTACCAACCCTGGTCTGATGCCAGGCCAACAGCAATTTTCCGGCAATTGAAATAATGGTTACAAAAATGGCAAGCTTTGAAGGAATTTCAGTATTACCTCCTGAAATAAGTTTCCTGATCGTGGAAATGAATAGTTGAGCCCCGGCAAAGAAAATAATAAATGACAGCAGTTTTGTGGCAATGGTATCGGCCTTGTCGTAACCATAGGGGTATTTTTTGTTGGGCGGCCGGGTAAGGATCCGGGCAGTGATCAACGTGATAATCGATGTAATAATGTCGCTTGAGGAGTCTACTCCGTCGGCCACAACCGCCAGGCTTCCGGATATCATTCCGGCAATAATTTTCATGAATGACAATGAAGCATTTCCAATAATGCCCACCCATGATGCTTTTTGTATTTCCTGTTCCCGTGTCAGCAATGCAAATAATATTTTACGTTACAAAACCAGATTTAGGCGAATAATAACAGGCTGACGGCCATCACAATCATACCTCCGATCACACCGTATATTGATAAATGGGCTTTGCCATACTCCCGGGCGGCAGGTAACAATTCATCAATTGAAATAAATACCATAATGCCGGCAACAGCAGCAAACAAAACGCCAAAGATAACATCATTGAGAAAAGGGAGCAGGATAAGAAACCCGATAATTCCGCCGACAGGTTCTGCAAGTCCCGATAAAAAAGACAGCCAGAAGGCCTTTTTTTTGTTTCCGGTAGCATAGTATACCGGAACAGAAACAGCGATACCTTCGGGAATATTGTGAATGGCAATGGCCACTGCAATAGCAATACCAAGTGCAGGCTCCTGAAGTGCCGCGGTAAAGGTAGCCAATCCTTCCGGAAAATTATGAATACCGATGGCCAGGGCAGAAAACATTCCCATGCGCAGCAGCTTCTTTTTCTTAAAGGCTTCCGAAGGGTGTTCAGCATCCTCAATACGCTTTAATTCATGCGGGTTTTCCATTTCCGGTATCAGCCTGTCAATTACAGCAATCAGAAAAATACCTGCAAAAAAAGATCCGACAGTTACCCAGTAGCCGGGAACTTTACCCAAAACCTCAGTCAATGAAATTTTTGCTTTTGAGAATATCTCAACCAACGACACATAGATCATAACACCAGCCGAAAATCCCAGGGAAATGGAAAGGAATCGGGTGTTGGTAGTACGGGCAAAAAAAGCGATGGCACTGCCAATACCTGTAGCAAGCCCTGCAAAAAGGGTTAGTCCGAATGCAAAAAGTATGGCATACCAATCCATGTATCCTTAATCATTCAGGTTGCCAATCTTGTAAAGTGATTTTTCGTCCAGCATCTTTATCCTGCGGCCGTGAAGTTCAATCAGTCCATCCTGCTTGAACTCCGAAAGCAACCTGATAACCGATTCTGTAGCAGTGCCTACCATGTTGGCCAGTTCTTCGCGGGTTAGGGTAATCTGAAGGTATTTCTCACTATCGAGGTCAAAGTCTTTGCGCAGGTGAATTAAAACCTCTGCCAGTCTTTCGCGGACTGTTTTCTGGGCAATGTCGGTAATATAATCATTTGCTTCTCCCAACTCTTTGCATGCAATCTGCAATAACTCAAGAGCAAAGTTACCATTATTCTTGACAAATTCCAGAACGGTTTCAGCATGAACAAAGCAAATAAGCGCATCTTCCAGAACTTTTGCAGAAGTACAAGCCCGTTCGCGGGTTATAGTCGACCTGAAACCCATAATGTCACCCTTTTTGGCAAACCTGATAATCTGCTCCTTGCCATCAAAACCAGTTTTGAAAATTTTGATTATCCCTTTCTGAACACAATAGAAACCATTAATTCTGCTGCCTTCCGAATATATGATTGTACCCCGCTTGTAGGTGTCAGGTTCCTGGTCAATAGGTATGATGGCCAGCTCTTCCGGAGTAAGATGCCTGAAAATAGAGGAACTGTCAATGAAACATTCCTTTCTGGGTGATGGTGTCTGGTTTTTCATAAAGATAGAATGACGCTGCGAAATTGACTATTTTTACAATAAAGTTACCAAATTAAACAAAAAAAATGAAAGATGTAATTAATGTTAAGTGGGCCGGTGACATGGCATTTGAAGCCAGTATTGATGAACACCATATAATATTCGATGCCTCACCAGCAGTTGGTGGAAAAAATCTGGGACCCAGGCCAAAACCATTGCTTATGGCTTCATTGGCAGGCTGCACCGGAATGGATGTAATTTCCATTTTGAAAAAGATGAAAGTAGAAGTTTCCGGATTCAATATTAGAACTGAAGGACAATTAACAGATGAACACCCAAAACAGTTCACTGACATTCATCTGGTTTATGAGTTCTCAGGGAAGAACCTCCCTGTTGATAAGTTAAAACACGCCATTGAACTTTCACAGGAAAAATATTGCGGAGTCAGTGCCACGCTTAAAAAAGGAATTGATATCAGTTATGAGATAAAAATTACTGATTTGTAATCGGCCAATCTTCTCTATTTCGGCAATTATGTTAAAGCAATTGGGCAGTGGTTTGCTATATTTGATATATCCCAGGACCTGTGCAGCCTGTGGAAATATTTTGCTGAATAATGAAAAAGTCCTTTGCCTTTCATGCTTTGCGGAATTGCCACGCACGCGATTTCACAACAATCCTGACAATGAAGTGGCCAGATTGTTTTGGGGACGCGTGCTACTCTGTAATGCTACTTCGTTTATTTTTTTCAATAAAGACAGTATTTACCGAAAAATCCTGCATGAGCTTAAATACAAGGACCAACGCGCTGTTGGTCAGGAGATGGGCAGGTTATTCGGACTTGAACTCAGGGAAACACCCTTTTCACAGGCCGACATAATCATTCCGGTTCCTCTGCATCCCGCAAAACAACGCAAAAGAGGCTATAACCAGAGCGAATTGATTGCCGACGGTGTTTCGCAGGTATTGAAGATCCCGGTCAGAAACAATCTGATAACCCGCAAGATGAGAACATCAACACAAACCCGAAAGAATCGTTTCGATCGGTGGTTGAATGTGAAAGATACCTTTCAGGTTCTGGATATTGAAGCCCTGAACAACAAACATGTATTACTGGTTGACGATGTAATCACTACGGGAGCAACCATTGAAGCATGTGCCGGTTCGATCATGGCCACATGCAATGTGTCAGTGAGTGTGATATCCCTTGCCTATACCAAATTGCAGCAATAACCACAGAAATTGCGTTGGTTTTTTTCTTTATTCTACAATAAATAAATTTGTCGCAAGGAAATAAAACAACAGAATTAAAGTTAGC
>CAYVBH010000183.1:0-8171 GCA_964449015.1 uncultured Bacteroidales bacterium | reverse complement strand
CCTTGTTGATACCCTTTTCAGCCTTGTCGAGCAATATGTCTTTCACTTCCTTGTTTGGCTCCCGGAAACTCAAATTGATCAGGGCAAATGCATAATGATACGTGGGCTCCCATCGTTCCGGTTCGTTCAGGGCAATCCGCTCCAAACGGTTGACAACTGATTGCATGTCCTCAACGGTCTTGGCTTCATCAAGCATTTTCAAACTTTCGCCGATTGCCTGTTCAGGGCCGGCTGACTGACCAAAAATTGATACGGTCATAAAGACCATCATAGTAAAGCTTACTAATTTTTTCATTTGTAGATAATTTATTGTTAATTATTAATTGCTAATTGCTAATTGTTAATTAATTACGCTATAGGGTAATAAAGAGTCCCAGCAAAAACAACCTGCTGGCTTCGGGACGAACCGGCATGGATTCATAAATACCATCCTGATTTGGTGTTTCATAATACCTGTAAGTGTAAATGTTGTTGCGTCCGAAAACATTACTTAAGGAGGTATATAGTATTGTCGCTTTTTTGAAAATGGTAGTCAGGTAACTGATGTTCAAACTGAGATCCATATAATTGCGTGTTTGCCCGTCCATGAAATCAGCATGATTGGGGTTATTATAAGGTCGTCCGCTTGCCCATGATAAGGTTGCCCCAAATTCCGTGGTAATGGCATCAACGTATTTCTTGGCCACCATACTGAAGCTGTGTTTTGCGGCAAATGATGGTGTTGCCATTTTGGGGTAGTTCCGGTAGAGGCGTTCTGCATCAAGAAATGAGTAGGATATCCAATAATCAAGCCCCTGAATGCTTTCCCTGTCGCGGAAAAACAGTTCAACTCCCCTGGAGAAGCCCTCTCCCTGATTGTTATATGACAAAGGATTGTAGGAATCTAGTGCATCATAAACCACCAGGTCTGTATATTTTTTGTAGTACCCTTCAATCCTCAGGATTCTGTTATTCGCTTCATATTGAAGGTTTAAAATCAGGTGTTCCGCTTTTTCAAAGTCAAGATTCCGGGAAAAACGCAATAATGATTCTTCCGGAGTTTGATAAAACGTACCGTATGCAAGTGAGACCTGAATTTTGTCCGTAAAGGCCCAGGCTGCTGACGTCCTCAGGGCAATGGCCGGTTCACCGGTTACACTGCAGTACTCACCTCGTAAACCTGCCCTGAATGCAAGTTTTGAAAAAACAGTGAACTCCATCTCGGCACACAGGGAGGTGTTGTAATCGTCGAAACTGCTGATAGAATTAAAGTCTGAGGTGTCAACGGCATATTCTTCACGAAAACTATTATAGATCTCTTCAGTACCAAACAACAGGTTAATACGCCCCGGAAATTTCTTTTTAAACACCGCTTTTCCCTGGATGTTGGTATTATAATCCTGAACATGAAAGGCATCGAAATCCATGTCTTCATTGTCGTAAGTGAAGGACAACCCGGTTTTCATAAGCCATCCCCTGCCAATCGTTCCGGAATAGTTGATATTGGTGTAATGATTCAGATCATCCAGATTGATCTTCTGCATGTTTCCCGGCGTGGTCATTTCAGGATACTTCATGGAACTGCCCCCCTTCCTGCTGTTTGAAAAGACCTTTAAAATGCCATCCCCTTTCATCCGGTAGCGGGCTGTAAGAGTGCCGGCCAAACTCGAAGGGTACCGGTCCCAGTTAATACGCTGCTTCACCAGCGCGAAATAGGGCGCCAGGTTGTAATACTCGAAACCGGCGGAAATGGCAGCCCGTTCCGACCGGAAAGTCTGTGTGGCTCCAAGACCCACCGTCATAAAAGACAGCTCGGTTTGTGTTTTTTCGGGAAATGCATTGGTAGTAAGTATGAGTGCCGAAGACAATGCCTGACCGTATTCGGCTGAATAACCACCTGTACTGAATAGGGTACCGCTGAAAAGGAAAGGCGAGAATCTTCCGCGTGTGGGTAAATCGGGTGTGGTAGAGGAATACGGTTTCTTAACAAGCAATCCGTCAATAAAAGTTTTCGACTCATAACCGTCACCCCCTCTGACAAATAGCCGGCCATCCTCTCCTACCAGTGTTGCGCCAGGGAGTGAGGTTAAAGCCCCATACACGTCACCGGCTGCACTTGGTGTGGTGACAATATCCAAAGGCTGCAATGTCACACCTTTCTTCTGATCGGATGTTTCAAATACGCCTGCACTGATCACTACATCACTTATCGGATCGCGTTGTTCTACTAGAATAAAATCAACCGTTACCTGGCCATCTATGAGGGTAACCATTTTCTCCTGCAGGCCATAGCCAATATAGCTTACCACCAGGGTTTGGTCACCCTGAATTTTAGTAGAAAAAGAATAAATCCCTGCCTCGTTTGTGGAAGCTCCGTCATAGCTTCCCTTGATCATTACATTGGCACCGGGAAGTGACTGTCCGCTTGCATCAACAATTTTGCCCTGTATGTTAGTCTGTGAAAAAGCTCCAGAAACGCATACTGACAGAATCAGCGTTACTGCTGTAAAGATTTTCACCCGGAACCTTAGTTTTATTATGTTGGTCATAGCTATTGTTGCATGGTAATCCGGAACAAATATCCTTCTATAGATCAGGCTTTAAAAAAATAATCCGACGAGTTGTCGGATTATCAAGATGAATTGTAATTCCGGTCTACCGGGTTGAATTCACATACCGAGCAGTTATGACTTAATTGTGATATTTTTACCTAGTATTCAGAGGCCAACATTGTAAGAAACTCTGTCATATTGGAAACAAAAGATGATTGATCCAAAAAAATTACAAATTGTTCATGCCGAGAAACCTGATGCGGCAATTCTTACAAACATTGCTTTTTCGGCTAAAAGGCACTGGCCCTACCCCGAAAGCTATTATGATATCTGGAGGCAGGAATTGACCATTACTCAAGACTACATTGCTTCAAATACGGTTTATAAGATACTTTGCGACGGCACTGTTGCAGGTTTTTACTCCATAGTAAATAACACAAAGGACTTCCATTCCGGAGAAGTCTTTATCCAGAAAGGCTTCTGGCTTGAGCACATATTCATCAGGCCGGAATACCATCATCTGGGGATGGGCCGTATGTTAATCCTGCATGCAAAACAAGTTGCCAGGGAGAAAGGGATCATCGAACTGCTCGTTTTTGCTGACCCGTACGCGAAAGGATTCTATGATAAAATCGGAGCTACATACCTGTATGATTCCAAGTCATCCATACCCGGAAGGATGATCCCGGTTTACAGGCTGAAAGCATAGAAAATTTTATTTTCTGCTATTCATTCCTTCCATCCATAAAAGAAAAGCAGGTACCCTGACACGGCTAATATAAATATCCTCACCGGGTGAAGGTCGGATAGCAACTTTCAGTCGACTGTGAAAGTACCTGGAAACACGTTCAATGGATGAGATATGAACGATATACTTTCTGGTGACACGGAAGAAATCAAGCGGATTCAGAACTTTCTCAAGGCTATCCAGTGAATAATCTATAACAGACTTCTTCTTGTCTTTGGTTACAACAAATACAATATTGCCCTCAGCAAAAAAAAAGGCAATATCTCCTGTTTCAATATAGCTGAAACGATCCCCGTTCCTGATCAGAAAGCGTTGCTTGAATTCCCTGGCGGCATTTGATAACTGAGCTATTTTATGCTGAAGCTGTTCAAGTATATCCTCATTTAAAGGAAACCTTTTTAGCTGCTTGTATTTTTCAATGCTTTTGGCTAACCGTTCAAACTTGATGGGTTTCAACAGATAATCAATACTGTTGACTTCAAATGCTTCTACAGCGTACTGGTCATAGGCAGTGGTAAAAATCACCGGAATGCTGATACCGGTTTTGCTGAAAACTTCAAATACCGGGGCATCTGGCAAATGTATATCAGCAAAAATCAGGTCAGGAGCGGAATGAGTCGAAATCCATTCAACTGACGATTGTACTGTGGTAGTCCAAGCTGCTATTTGAATGGATCTGTCGTATTCATGAATAAGCTTTACCAGATTCCGGTATGCCGGTTCTTCATCCTCAATGATTAGTATGTTCATTGTTCGTGGTGGCTGTATGGTCAAAATTAATCAATGGCAATAAAACCATGAACCTGGTTTCGGTTTTTTTTACCTCAACTTCCTGTCCGCTTAAAAACAAGTAACGCTCCTTCAGATTCCGGAGCCCAATAAGCCCACTTTCTTCTTGTCGTATAACGGGCTGCAGTTTGTTTTCGACAATTATCCTGTCATGCAATTGATAGATTTTAATTTCCAGTGGACTGTTTCTGTCAAATGAATTGTGTTTAACTGCATTTTCAATCAACATTTGCAACGTCAGGGGTGGTATTTTCGATCTGAGGATGGTTTTGGGAAGATCAACCTGAACCTGCACGCTATTTAAAAACCTATTGGAGATGAGAAATAAATAACTCTTTGTGAATTCAAGTTCATCCACCAGACTGACAACCTCTTCATCCTTGTTTTTCAACACGTAGCGGTATATGTCTGCCAGCTCAACAACAAATTTGGAAGCTTGCACAGGGTTTTGGTCTATCAGGCTATATAATGTATTTAAATTATTAAACAAAAAATGAGGATTCAGTTGTTCTTTCAGTCTGTCGAACCGGTATTCAAGATTCTTCTTTCTGAATCTTTCAACCAGAATTTGTGTGTTTTTCCATTCTGTCAGAAAAAATGCCGTTAGTTCAAAAATCACAAGCAACAGGATGATGAACGCTGAAACGCTCCCGATAATCAAGGCATCTTCGATATAATCAACTTTTTTGTCCGCTGCAAGGGAGCCTGAAATCAACCATCCAACAGGTATTGAAATCAGAATCACCAGGAAGAAATCCACAGCAAACTGAAGGATAAACCGCCTCTTTGTATTATCGTGCCAATTCGCATATTTATCAAGCCGTTTGTTTACAACATTAACCAACTGATAAAAGCAAGCAAAAGCAAGAATACCTGCAATATTTACCCTCCAATCGGTATAATTCTCAAAATTGACGATCCGGTTGTTTGCGATATCATAAACAATATATACCAATATAAGTCCGGTTACTCCCATCATCACCGAGCCAAATAATCGATACCATGTGGTTTTATATGCATTCATAAAAACAGATACCTTGTTATTCATACCTGAGAGAATCCACAGGGCTCCGGTACGATGCACGTGTTATCCTAAAGATAATCGTTATTGTTGAAGCAATCAACATGATTGAACCAGTAATGAAAATAATCTGCAAACCTATACTGGTATGATAATCCCAAACACTGTCGAGAACCGCCAGGGAAAGTTTATATCCGCCGTAACAACCAAAGAGTGTTCCTAAAAAGAGAATATTAAGAAATTTCTTTCCTGAAAGATACATGATCAGGAAAACCGGTGCTCCCATGATCTTCCGGATTCCCATTTCCTTGGTTCGTTTGATGAGATCCAATGATACAAGGTTATACAAACCCAGAAGCGACAAGATAATGGCAACAGCAGCCAAGAAGGAATTCATTTTCACAATACTTTTATTCACATTGATTTCCTCCTGCATCATATCTGTCTGACGCATGCCTCTGAAAACATAATTAGGAAAACGTTGTTTCCAGGTTGCATGCAGGTATTCCAACACCTCGGCCACATCATTCACCTCTGTTCTGACAGCCATTACACCCTGCTGTTCGTCTGAGGATAATAACAACATGGCTGGTTCAATTTTTTCCCATACCCCATCCATGCAAAAATCTTTAACCACACCAATAACTGTGAGCCTGACGGTATCATTGCAGGTCACTGTTTGCCCAACAGCTTCATCCCATCCAAAATCATTTACCAGTTTCTGGTTAACCAGGATTGAACCAAGGTGGCGATCCGCTTCCGCCCTTTCGTTAAAGATGCGGCCTTCAACCAGCTTAAGTCCGATTGTATTTACATAACCTGATCCCACTTCCAGACTGATTGCACTCAATTGCTTGTCATTGTATCGCAACCGCCGGTAATTTGTTCCGAATCCGATATGATTTTTCGTCCCTGAAGCCTGAACAACCATGGGATTATTCACAATTTCATCCCTGAAAGACGGAAGCAGGTCTGTGGAAACCGGCACAACAATCAGCCCATCCTTATCGTAGCCTGTATCAAAGGTTCTTTGATAATGTGCGTTTTTGGTAAAAACAATACCCATCATTAAGGTTACGACAGAAATGGTTATTTGCAGAAAAAGAAAAGCCATTGACAATTTGCCTGATCCCTTGAATCTGTTGATTCCTTTAATGATTCTGACAGGAGCCATGGAACTGACATGCATGGCAGGGTATATTCCTGCCAGGAAACCGGTTAACAACAATAATATCAGTAAATATATCCAGAAAGAAAAATACCTGAAAAGAGAAAGATCAATGGACATATAAGACCAGAGTTTGCCATAGGCAGGAACCAGGAATGAAGCAAAGGCAATACCCACGATCAATGAAATAGAACATATGATCAGCGTTTCCAGCATAAACTGGAAAACCAGTTGACTTTTTTGTCCGCCAAATGTCTTCCGCAGTGCAATTTCTTTAAGTCTTTTACCAAAAGAAGACAGTGTGGTGTTCGCAAAATTGAAACAGGCAATGAGCAGGATCAAAAAGGCAAGAATTGGCGGAGCAAGAACTGCTGCGGGATGAAGTGAGGGATAAAGACCCGGTGACCTGATGTATCTGGAGTTTTTTCCAACCTCGCTAAAAGGTATAAGTTTAAACCTGCTGATCCGGAATTCATCATTTGCGCTATTTTGTGGTGGCACGTATTGGTCCAATAAGGTTGCAATAGAAGAAATTCCATGCTGATTTTCAGCCAGAATAAAAATAGCTGTTGTATTGAATTTCCAATCATCAGCATTTCTTTCCCACATTCTCTGATAGATTACGTAATTCAACAAAACATCAGTTTCGAAGCTCGAATTTTTGGGAATATCTGAAAATACGCCTCCGATGGTAAATATAAATTTCATGTTTCGATCATTGCTGATGGAAATACTTTTGCCTAAAGGATCATCTTCGCCAAAAATTCTGGAACTCAGTGAATGACTTATCAGTACATTTCCTGGATCTTTAATAGATACATCGCTACCGGAAACTACCGGAAAAGTAAAAATTTCCAGAAATTCAGGATCAATAAATGAAACCGGCGAAACAAAAACATTTTCTCCTTCCTCAACCGGACATCTGGCAGCCATGAATCGGGTAGTCTTTTCAATTCCCGGAATATTATCCTTCAGTTCAATGCCCAGGCGGGCAGGAACTTTTCCATATTCCTGAACGTCGCCCTGTAGGTCAACAATACTGTTAATTCTGTATATTCTGTCGTAATTACTATGTGTCCTGTCGAATTCCCTGGCGAACATGTGATTGAAATAGGCGACCACACAAACTGAAAGGGCGATGCCGAGGCTTAAAATATTAACGGCTGCGAAAATCCTGTTTTTAAAAAGGTTTCTGACAGCAATAGTAAGTATGTTTCTTAGCATTTCTTTGATAATTTGAACCCATAAATACTTGCAATCATCTACACGAATATCAACGATTTTTATCGCAGGAAGAAGAAAAAACCGGCGGAACTGAATTTTTGGATTGTGAACATGATATTACATTATTTGAATTTCCATGAAGGTATCATGCATGGAATTATGCTTCTTGAATACGCAGCAAGACAATATTAAAACCAGTTTTTTTTCTTAACTTCAACCGCATAAAAGACATACAGAATGTCAACTTTCAAATAAAAATAATTATTAAACCTAATTTTTCACAGATTATGAGAAGATTAACCCACTATTTATCAGCAATTGTGTGTATTTCCATGATGGTTTGCATTTCGCACACATCCGCTGTAAAGGCGCAAACTTCAGAGAAAAAAAAGATCGTTCGCGGAGAACAGGCCCCTCTGGCCGATCCGGGTCAAAGGAATTTTGGAGGAATGGTTCCACCAGCAGGCACACAGGGACAACAGGCACCTCCCCGGCCGCGCTTCCCGGAGCCCAAGATCCAGACCGTTTCTTTGGATGATATTTCCATGAGTGACCCTTTCGTTTATCCGGATACAAAAAGCCGCACCTACTACCTGACAGGCACAGGCGGCCGTTTGTACAAAAGCACCGACCTGAAAATGTGGACCGGTCCTTACAAGATTATCGACCTCACCGGCACCTGGATGGACG
>CAYVBH010000182.1:0-8210 GCA_964449015.1 uncultured Bacteroidales bacterium | reverse complement strand
TGGTTATGGATGTTAAACCTGTTTTAGCTGCCATTTGCTTTTTCATGGCTGGCTCCTTTTGCTTTAACCTGCTTTCGCAGGAGAAAAACTTGGTACTGAACCCGGGTTTTGAGAAATATGAAAATTGTCCCGAAGACGACACCCCCACAGATCTGTCGCATAAACTGGTACCGTTTTGGACCTATCCGTCTATTGCCACGCCCGACTATTTCAACCGTTGCAGTAAAAGAAACGTGGGTGTTCCAAAGAATTTCGCAGGAGAAAGCGAGCCCCACGGGGGGGATGGTTATGCAGGTGCCATTTTGAGTGGAACGGAGGAGAGCTATCGCGAATACATACAGGGGACGTTAGCATCACCGCTGATAAAAGACCAGCAATACTGTGTCCGTTTTTACTACAGGTTGGCATCCTACTCGCGTTTTGCGGTTGATCAGATGAGCTTGTATTTCAGTGAAACCGAGATACGGAACAACAACGTCAATATCAACCTTTCTTATACGCCCCAAATTACCAATAAGGTGGGGCTATTTCTCGACAACATTGACGAGTGGGAGGAATTCTGCACGGTTTTTACGGCATCGGGCAATGAGCGTTTTTTTATTATCGGCAACTTTAAAAACTACGACAATACTAATTACGTGGTAACCGACAAAAACGTGGTCAATTTGCGTAACAAAGCTTATGCTTACTATTTCTTTGATGATGTTTCCATAGCTCCGCTTGAAAATTGCCTCGACTGTCCCTGCGTGCAGCACGATTTCGAAAGCCGTATTATTGAAACCCGTTACACGGGTGGTCAAAACGTTTCAACCGGGAAGGTAAACCGGATCATTAACGATGGCAGCATCAGGATTGGCTTACTGGGCGGCACCCCTCCGTACATGGTTACCTGGAATAACCAGCAAACCGGAACTGAGCTTCGGAATCTCCCGGCTGGTAAGTACATTTACCGGGCTTCGGATAAGTACAACTGCCGCTCTTCGGATACGGTTGTCTTTATTGAGCCGGTAATTGTTAAGGATGAATTCCTCGAAGGACTTAAAGCCATTGAAGAAGGATCTGCTGTAGTGCTGGAGAATATTTTCTTTGAATTCAACAAAACCGATCTGCTGCCGGCTTCCTACGTGGAACTCGACAAGGTGGTGCAGTTCATGCTGGAAGAGGATATTCAACTGATTGAGATTTCGGGGCACACCGATAGTGAAGGATCTGATACCTATAACCAGAAGCTTTCAGAAGGCAGGGCTGCATCAGTTGTTGCCTACCTCGCCGCGCAGGGTGTTAAACCGGAACGCATGCGTTCTGTGGGATATGGTGAGAGCCGGCCTGTGGATACCAACCAAACGGATGCCGGACGAGCCCAAAACCGCAGGGTTGAATTCACGCTGATCAAAAAATAAGAATGCTCATGATGAACAACGTTTTACTTAAAAGGATCTTGCCGGCGCTTACCGTGATTTTGCTTCTGGCATTGGCACCAGTTGGTTTGCAGGCACAAAATATTAAAAGGGGATTTAAACTGCTTGAAAAAGCGGACCATGAGAAGGCCATTGAACTGTTCCGAAGCGCGCTTTCTGAAAGCAACGACAATCCTGCCGCTTTGCTGGGGATTGCCCTGATCATGGCTGATGATTCTTCGTCATTCTTTGATTTGCCTTCAGCCTGGAAATATACCTGTCAGCTTAAAAGTAACCTGGATAAACTGACGGAGGAAGAAATTACATTTATCGGAGAATACTTCTACAATACGGAAACCAGACACATCCCCAGGCCCGTAAAGAAGAAAATCGAATATGCCGTGGAAACCATCGAGGGCAAACTGATCAAGTATATTCGTGAAGAAAACAACCTCGATCTGGTTTACCGGGTTTTAAATGAGTTTCCCGATTTCAGACACTACGACAATGTGATTCATATTCGCAACCAACTGGAATTCAGGAAATATGAAAAGCAGAACCAACTTGCAGGTTACCTCGAATTCATTGAGAAATTCCCTGATGCCGCACAGATTGATAAGGCGAAACGAAACCGGAACAAGCTGGCCTTTGAGCAGGCCTGCCGGATCAACACGGTTGAAGCATACAAGGATTTTATGCAGAAGTACCCGGAAGCTGTTGAAAATAACACTGCCATTAAGAAACTTTATGCCGTGGCCTTTGAAAAAGCCAAACAACTTAATACTATCAAGGCTTTTGATGATTTTATTGCTGAATACCCCGATGCATTAGAAATAGCCGAGGCCAAAATAATCCAGAAACAGCTCTTATATGAATACGCAAAAAAAATTCAGACACTGGAAGCCTACAATGAATTTATCAGGAGATACCCCGAAGGCCAGCAGTATGTGGATATTTTCAACCTGAAATCACTTGATAATGGCATGAAGATGTTGACTAACAATCCGCTCTCAACAAACAATATTCTTTGGGCACGTTCGTTTGATGAAGAAGGCAATGATGAACTGACCGCTTGCATGGCGGTTGATACGCTCAATTTTTACTACACCGGAGGCACTGTTTTTCGCAGCGACACGGGTTCAACAGACGCCTGGGTGATCAAAACCAATGAGGATGGCAAAATGATCTGGAACAAATACGTGGGTGAGCAATACAATGACGAGTTACGGCTAATGGCTGTGAACCGGAAGAACGAACTGGTCGGTGCTGGCTATACATGGCTGGGTATGGATTCCTTGTCGAGGGAGTCCTGGGTTTTTAAGCTGGGAGCCGAAGGACAACGTATCTGGAGCCGGAAACTGGGCAGAATGCACATCAATGCACTACGTATTACAAACAATAACTCGATCTTTCTGGGCGGTTATGTAGTTGATGATTCGCTCCGCAGCAAATATTCCCTGGTGGTGCTCAATGAATCGGGCAAGCGGTTGTGGGGTAGAACCTATACCGGAAAAGGGGAAATAGTTGCTGTTGCCGAATGTCCCGATCGGAAAATGCTGATCACCGGGAATAGCTGGAGGGCAAAAATTGACCCGAGGGGTTACCTTGCCTGGGAATCTTTGTTCAGTCCTTCAGACAGCATCCTGGCCAGCCAGGTAATGCCCAGGGGGGAACTGCTGTTTGCCGGAATCCGTAATGGCGAGAAATTGCTCCTGATCAAAACCAGCGCTGAGAATAAAGCGGTGTTCGAAAAAGAGATTATGCTTCCGGATATTCCCTGCAATATCAATACAATATTAAATGGGAGCGTAAACCAGCTGATTATGCTGGTAACCTGCCGCTCAAACCAGTTCATTTGCTGGGTCAATGCATCGAACGGGGAGTTGCTGAAAGCGATCGCAATTCCGGTTGGGATAAAGGCTTCGGAATTGCTCACCGACCGGAAGAACAACCTGCTCATTTCAGCACAGAACGGCAGCATGATCCTGGTTAAAAACAATGGGTTAAATTTCTGATTCTGGTATTCACATGGTATCTCATGAAGAGCAACAAGATGCAGCAGGAAAGTGATCTGGAACCAACCCGGGCCGAACTCAGATTATATCAGGAACTTCAGCTTAAAGAAAGTCTGAAATACGCCAGCCGCATTCAACAAGCCATGTTTCCGGCACACAATGTATTGAACAGGCTGTTACCGGAACATTTTATTTTTTATCAGCCTAGGGAAGTGGTGAGCGGTGACTTTTACTATTTATCAAAACGAAACGACCTGTTGTTTGTTGCTGTTGGAGATTGTACAGGACACGGAGTTCCCGGTGCATTTATGAGCATTTTGGGTATCACTTGTTTAAACGAGATCATCATGCATGGCTCCTACGTGCATGCAGGATCTGTTTTGAATCAGATGCGGGAACACGTGATGGAAGCACTTTGCCAGACCGGGCAGGAATCCGATCAGCGTGATGGTATCGACATTGCCCTTTGCATGATTGATCTGAAAAAAGGCATACTGAACTTTGCCGGTGCATTCAACCCTGTATACATTGTACGAGGTAAGAGTTTTTTTGAAATTGCAGGAGACATGATGCCGGTCGGTATTGGTGCCGAAGAAGAGCGGTCGTTCAAAAATCACCAGTATGAACTGGACGCAAAAGATACCTTGTATCTTTTTTCAGATGGTTTCGTGGACCAGTTTGGAGGTGCATCAGGAAAAAAATTCAAATACGAGCCTTTCAGAAAACTCATGGTGGAATTTGGACACCTGCCCATGCAACAGCAGGAACAACATATCAGACAAACTTTTAGTGACTGGAAAGGAAACCATCCGCAGGTAGATGACGTATTAGTATTCGGTTTTCGCCTAAATACCTCAACCTGACCAGCTGATTTGTTTTCATAAACAGTAAATCAATGAAAATTAGTGCGTTTCAAATAAAAAACTACCGCTCCATCGTTGATTCGGGCCGGTGTTATTTGTCACCTGATTACATCACGGCACTGATTGGTCAGAACGAGTCGGGCAAGACTTCAGTTCTTGAAGCCCTAAGGAGCTTTTATGAAGGCACCGTTACGGATGATGTGCTAAGAAGCGATCTTACCTTCCCGGAAATTACCTGTACATTTCAACTTGAAGAAAAAACCCGGCCGTCAGATTATCTTAATCTCTCGACTTTTCCTGAAGAATTGCAAAAATCAGTTTCCTCCAAGACCGAAATCAGCCTCTCCCGAAAATGGCTTGATTCGCGGAAAAATATCATTACCATCAGTGAACCTGAAATAAGCAGCTTCTTTCAGCTTATGGAACAGGAACGAAGCAAAAGAGAATCGGGAATTAAGGCTGCACATACCGAGCTGGGAAAACAGGCTGAATTATTGGCACGCAACATGGAGGCCGCCGAAAACATGGTGTCGGTTGCCCGAAGTGAGCTGAATGCAGTATATTCCAGATCGGAACAGTTGAAGCGAACCGTAAACAAAGCAAAAACACCCGATGAGCAAATTACAGCACAACAGGAATTGGAAACCTGCCTAAAGCAGCTTGCTGATTCTGAGACCAATCTCAAGGAACGGCTGATTATACTGGAAGATTCCAAAAATAAAATGCAGCAACTTGCTGAAAAAATCTCAGTTTGCAAACAGGCTCAGGAACTCTCAACCCGCGTTATGGCGCTTAGTGAAGAGCTTAAGGTAAAATCCTCACTGCTTCTGGATGCCGAACACCAATATGAATTATGCAGTGGCGAAAGAGAACTGAAAACTATTGGCAAGCGCCTTGATCAGCTTAAGGAGAGCAGGAACCTGACCGCCGATTTGGTGAGTGAACATACGAATCAATTATTCATCAGGCAACGTGTAGCCGAAAAAGTCCTGGCCGGGAAAAAAATGAAAGACGCCGAACAGGAGGCAGTTCATGAACAGGATGTTGAAAACAGCTATCCCACTTTGATGGAAATGGGCACTGCCTTGTTTAAAAAGGTGCCCCTATTTGAGTTTTTCGAAGACTTCAGCAGCTTATTGCCCAACAAAATCGACCTGGAAGATCTGCTCAATGAAAATATACATGCCGAAGGCTATAAAGCAGCCCGGAATTTCTTATATGTGGCTGGTCTGAATGCCGACTTTTTCAGAGAAAAGAACCACCGGATCCTGAAACAAAAGATTGAAAATCTCAACAGCGAGATCACCATTGATTTCCAGGACTACTGGCGGCAGAGTGTAGGGAAAGATGACAAAATCCGGATTCACTTCGAACTGGAACATTACGACAATACGCATCCCGAAAAAAGTGGTAAACCCTACCTGGAATTCTGGATCAAGGATAAACAGGAAAGGCTTTACCCCAAGCAGCGGAGCAGGGGAGTGAGGTGGTTTCTCTCGTTTTACCTCGAATTGAAGGCAACAGCCAAATCGAACTCGGTTGACCGGGTCATGCTGATCGATGAGCCCGGGTTAAGTCTTCACGCCCGAGCCCAGGAGGATGTGCTCAAAGTTTTTGAAGATCTGCGGGAGAATCTCCAGATCATCTACTGCACCCATTCACCCAACCTGATCGATCTAAAAAAACTTTACCGGATCATCGCCGTGCAACGGGCCAGGGATACAGATGAAAAGAGCGAAACCCTGATTCTTGATGCGCGCAGTTTAAGCGAAGCTTCTTCTGACACGCTCTCTCCCATTTATTCCCTTATGGGTACCCGGTTGAACGACAGACAATTTGTTTTTCCCCATAATAACCTGATTGTTGAAGATGCTGTTACTTTCCATTACCTTGATGTTATGGCAAAGCTATACGGACTCGAGGGCCAGGTTCATTTCATTCCGTCAAACGGCACGGAAAACATGCCTGCAATGGCCAATGTACTGTTTGGCTGGAAGGTGGATTTCGGAATTCTTATTGCAGACTCTCCTGCCGGTGTCAGCATGATTGATTTTCTGAAAACCACAACTTTTTACCCGCACCCTGAATTTTCCGAAAAAAAGATTTTTCTCATAAAGGGATTTCCCTGGGTAGAGGACCTGTTTTCAACCATCGACCTGAAAAGGTTCATCATCCAACAGCGAACCGGCATTACCATCCGCAACAGTGAGTACATCGCCAACAACAACCTTTCAAGAATTATCCTGGCAAGCGATTTCATTTCCAAGGTCCAGAAAGAAGGAGTGCAGTTCAGTGATTTTGATGATGAAACAAAGAACAATTTTGAAAAGCTCTTTACACGCATCAAAACCATGACGGAACTCAATTGAAAATTTCTATTCGCAAGAAAATCAATACGTTATAATATTCTATGATTGAATTGGTTAATTTTTACAAAAATATTTGACGAACATGCAACTTTATTTGACGAAGGTTCGTATATTTGGTATCAAGTTACAATTAACTAAACATTTCTCATCATGGCTACTTTATTTCTTGTTTTGGTTCCTGCAGTTTCCCTGTTCATCTTGGGTTACCTGGTGATTACAGCTCCGGAGTACCGTGAGTTTTAGTTCCTTCCTTGTTTAATCTGCTGTTTTTTCTGCTGTATGTGAAGTAGAAAAGCAAACCAATTCCAAGCCAAACCAAAAAACGCATCCAGTTCGTATGACCAAGTTTGGTCATTAAGAACATACAACTGAATAAACCCAGTACAGGTATAAGCGATAGTTTTTTCCTGTAACTCAACCAGGTAATGACCACACTGGTCAATAAAAACAACAGCATAGGCAATCGCTCTGCAAAAGCTGCCATTCCACTTTCTTCATCAGTCACACTGAAAAAATCCCGCCAGTAGTTTTGGTTGTATCTGACATTCAGGTAAACAGTAATGATCATTATTAAAGGCACCAGGTATTTCCCGTTGATATAGGGAACCTGAAAGCGTCCTTCTACCCGGGTTTTTCTTTGCTGAAGCACCAGTACCCCGCCGCAAACCACAACAAAAGCAAACAGCGTTCCAATACTGGTCAGGTCAGTCACCTCGGTCAGATTCATAAAGAGCGCCGGAACAGCTACCACAATTCCCGTAACTATGGTGGCAAAAGAAGGTGTTTTGAAACGCGGGTGAATTCTCGAGAAGGCTTTGGGCAGCAAGCCATCCCGGCTCATACTCATCCAGATCCTGGGTTGTCCTAATTGAAATATCAGCAATACACTGGCCATGGCAATGAGCGCCGTAAAAGCAACAACGCCGCTCATCCAGTCTAGTCCAACTTTTTTAAAAACAAAGGCAAGCGGATCTCCAACACCCAGTTCGCCATAATCAACCATACCGGTTAACACCAGTGCAATAAGCACATAAAGCACAGTGCAAATTGCCAGCGAATAGAAAATTGCTCTGGGCAGGTCACGTGAAGGGTTCTTACACTCCTCCGCTGTGGTGGATATGGCATCAAAGCCGATAAATGCAAAAAACACGGCCGACACCCCTTTCAGCACTCCGGCAATGCCTTCGGGTGCAAACGGACTCCAGTTACCGGGATGCACGTAAAACGAACCTGCTACAATAACGCCAAAGATCACCAGCAGTTTCAAACCTACCATCAGGTTATTTACCGTGCGTGATTCCCTGATACCCACAAATACAATTGCAGTGATCACCACAACAATAAAAAGAGCCGGAAGATCTGCAATGATCCTGACGCCAACTGTCACCGGCGCCTGAATCCAGGCTTCATGGGCGGCACGGATGGTTTCAGGAACCATAGAAAGATTGCCGCCTGATGTCAGGGTTTCTGTAACCACTTTATGCGCCCGCATGGCACTGAAGTAATCCATGGTAAGGTATTCCGGGAATTTCCAACCGAATCCCCGGATGAACTCGGTAAAATAAT
>CAYVBH010000181.1:0-8213 GCA_964449015.1 uncultured Bacteroidales bacterium | reverse complement strand
ATGAGCTAAAAACGCAAAAACTCAACAACATTGCCACAACGAGTGCGGAGCAAAATAAAAAAATTCCAAATTGAGACGGCCTGCTGTCTGAACGAAGTCGAGGTACGAGACGGAGCGAGTTCAGGCCGTATGCCTTTTTTGGTTACTTTTTGTGGCGACAAAAAGTGACAAAAAATAACCATATTTCTGTTATTTTTACAGTTTAGTAAAGTATAGAAAGATGGATCATCAATATGACTTTTTAGTAATCGGATCGGGACTTGCCGGATTGGCATACGCGCTTCAGGTTGCCGATAGCGGCAAGGTTGCCATTATCACAAAGACCACGTTGAGCGACACCAACACCAGTTATGCCCAGGGAGGTATAGCTGCCGTATCGGGCGGGATTGACAATTTCAACAAGCATACTGAGGATACGCTGATTGCTGGAGATGGCTTGTGCAACCGGAAAGTGGTGGAGATGGTAATCAATGAAGCCCCCGGTCAAATTGAAAAACTGCTCCAATGGGGAACTGATTTTGACCGTGAAGCATCGGGTAAATTCAATCTGGCACGTGAAGGCGGGCATTCGGAGCACCGTATCTTTCATCACAAAGACAATACCGGATTTGAGATACAAAAATCGTTAAGTGAAAAAGTCAGGAATCATGCCAACATTGACATTTTTGAGTACCACTTTGCCATTGATATCATCACCCAGCACCACCAGGGGAGATTAATTAAAAGATATTTTCCGAACATCGAGTGTTACGGAGCCTATGTAATGGATCTGAAGAGCAGCACCATTCATAAGTTTCTTTCGAGAGTGACGCTCATGGCCACCGGAGGTATCGGCAACCTTTACCACATTACCACCAATCCGCTGATTGCCACAGGTGATGGTATTGCCATGGTTTACAGAGCCAAAGGCATAATTGATAACATGGAGTTTGTACAGCTTCATCCAACGGCTTTGTACAATCCCGGTGAACGCCCCAACTTTTTAATCACGGAAGCTATGCGTGGTCACGGGGCCATACTGCGAAATCACAAAGGAGAGGATTTTATGCCCCGTTATGACCAAAGAGGATCTCTTGCTCCGCGGGATATTGTATCTCGGGCCATTGACAATGAAATGAAAACCAGCGGGGATGAATATGTATTCCTCGATTGCACGCATCTTGATGGTGAAGACCTGAAAAACAGCTTTCCCAACATCTTTGAGAAATGCATGTCGCTTGGCATCGATTTGAGAAAAGACATGATTCCCGTGGTTCCTGCTGCCCATTTTCTGTGTGGCGGAATCAAGGTGGACATGAATGGCTGCAGCTCAATTCAGCGACTTTACGCTGCCGGAGAATGTTCATCTACGGGTTTGCACGGAGCGAACCGTCTGGCCAGCAATTCACTGCTTGAAGCCATGGTATTTGCTGATAAAGCTGCCCGGCATTCCCTTGAGTCTTTTAAGAACAATCACATTCCCGACAATATTCCTGAGTGGAATGATGCAGGAACTACCCATACAGAGGAAATGGTTTTAATTACCCAGAATTACAAAGAAGTTCAACAGATTTTCAGCTACTATGTGGGGATCGTTAGATCAAATATCAGGTTGAAGCGCGCCATGGAAAGGCTCTGGATCATCTTCACCGAAACGGAACAGTTGTTTGCCACCTCAAAACTGAATCAGAAGCTTTGCGAGCTGCGCAACATGATCAATGCGGGTTATCTGATCATCAAAGCTGCCCAGCAACGGAAGGAAAGCCGCGGATTGCACTATACACTGGATTATCCTCAGAAGAATCCGGCTAATGCTGCGGATAACTGATCAGGATGAGGTCAAGCAGTTTCTCAATCTCTTCGATATCCAGTGTGGTCACCAGTTTCATCCGAATGTCCCTGAAATCGGGCAGCCCTTTGAAATAATTGATGAAGTGCCTCCTCATTTCAAAAATTCCCCTGGGAATTCCTTTTACTTCAAGCGATTTGTGAAACTGGAGCCGGGCCAGATCCACTTTTTCTTGCAGGGTCATTGCCGGAAGCAATTCACCGGTATCTAAAAAGTGCCTGATTTCACGAAATATCCAGGGTCGTCCCACAGTGGCCCGGCCAATCATGATGCCATCTACTCCATAGCGGTCAAAGGCGTCACGTGCTGATTGCGGGGTGATGATATCGCCGTTGCCGATAATCGGGATCTTCATCCGGGGATTGCTTTTGACCTCACCGATCAGGGCCCAGTCCGCATTGCCCTTGTAAAGCTGGGCACGGGTGCGCCCATGAATTGTCAGGGCTTTTATCCCAACATCCTGTAGTTTTTCTGCGATCTCAACAATATGTTTGCTGCTGTCGTCCCATCCCAGCCTGGTTTTTACAGTAACAGGAAGTTTCACGGCTTCTACAATGGCTTTTGTCATTTCTACCATGAGCGGGATATTGCACAACATGCCTGCGCCTGCACCGCGGTTGGCGATTTTTCTAACCGGACATCCGAAATTAATGTCAATCAGATCGGGTTTGGCTTCTTCGGCAATCCGGGCAGCCTCTGTCATGCTTTCAACCAAATGCCCGTACAACTGAATACCAATGGGCCTTTCGCTTTCGGATAGTTCCAGTTTTTTAAGACTTTTCTTGGCATCGCGAATGAGCCCGTCAGATGGGATGAATTCGGTATACACCATGTCTGCACCGAAATGTTTGCAGATAAAACGGAATGAGGGGTCTGTCACATCTTCCATGGGAGCCAGGAAGAGAGCTTTATCACGAAGTTCTATGTTACCGATGTGAATCAATTCTGGTAGATTAAAAAAGCAGGCAAATTTAACAAGATTGTTATGATTGTTCATCATCTCAAAAGATGCAACAAATACAACATATCTTTTATTAATTTTGGCCGGAAAACTATTACCTACATGTCCTCATTATTTGATTCACTTCGCCAAACCTATATACAGATGCGCCCGCCGGTGAAACTGATATTGTTGGTTTTGCTGATCCTGGTTATGGCTTTATTCGGAACACTTGCAGCTTACCTGGTCTCGGTTCCCCTGTACCATATCGATATGAAAGCACTGGAAACCTTCTTAAGCAATCCCGGCCCGGAGAATATTGGCGTGATCAAGCTTTTCCAGATTTTTCAGTCGGTTTTTCTTTTTGTGATTCCGGCCCTGATTGCAGCGTGGTTATTCAGCACGGATATGGGGGTCTATCTCAAAACAGGGGAAAAAACATCCGGAATCACACTGATTTTGGTGATTCTTGTTCTTTTTGCCGCCATTCCTGCCATGAATATGATCACCTGGGTCAATTCCCGGCTCGACCTTCCGGCCTGGCTTGATGCTGTTGAGCAAATGATGATCACAAGTGAAGAAAACGCGGCGAAATTAACCAAAGCTTTCCTTGATGGTCGCTCAAATGCAGATTTGGCCGTAAACCTTTTTATGATTGCCGTTTTGCCTGCTATTGGTGAGGAGTTTCTTTTCAGGGGCGTATTGCAGCGTATTTTTACGGATTGGACAAAAAACAGTCACTGGGCAATAGCCATCACCGCCTTTATTTTCAGCTTTATCCATTTCCAGTTTTTTGGATTTCTGCCCAGGTTTCTGCTGGGACTGCTTTTTGGTTACCTGATGGTTTGGAGTGGTTCCATTTGGGTGCCCGTACTGGCACATTTTATAAATAACGGTATGGCCGTGGTTTATTATCATTTTGCCAACGAACCCTACGGGGAAACAGCCATGGATTCATGGGGTACTTCAGGGCAGCAGCACTACTTTCTTTATATCAGCGTATTTCTGACATGCCTGCTGCTCGGATTGATATTTCTTCATGAAAAAGATCGCGTCAGGCTGAGGGGGGAATGATTTCCGGAGATTCTTTCTGATTCAATTCATTTTTCCGGTAAAAATAGACCACACCGTATATTTTGGCATGGTTTCTTTTGGCATCATCGGGCATGTCCTTATAATGATCTTCCACCTCATTCCAAACCGCGGCAATGATTTCATCGATGATATGACGTTGTTCAATCAGCTTTTCCTGGCTCCGTTGCAGGTTTTTCTGAAGTATCTTCTGAAACCGGTGGGCTTCCAGAAAATTTTCATAGTGTACCTTAACAACCGCAATTGTGGGGTTGGTTACCGGTGTCAGGCCTTTTTTCTGCCGCTGCATTTCGCCCTGGATCAGTTTTTCTCCCCAGCTGAGCACTTCGGCTTCACTGCTGAATGAAGGAACCCTGCTTTGGGTGTGGCTGAAACCAAAATAATCGCGGTCATTTGAAGACATTTCGCCACGTGCAATGGCCATGTTGACTACCTGGATAAAATGTGAAAGATAGAGCTTGACTCTTTTGAGCAGTTTTCCATAATCTTTGCTTTTCTCTACCTGTTTGTTAAAAGCCTGTCTGCTTTCCAGCACAACTTTTTCAAAATTGTGCATGTTTGACAACACTTTCTGAAAGGTAGCCTGCGAGAAAGCCAGTTTAAAGGGAGGTAATTCCTTTCCCTTCTCATAGGCTATCCGTAGTGCGCGAAGCCGGGCCAGATCAGTATTCGGGAGTCTTCTGTAAGGCATTGTGCTTTTTCAGGTTATACGAAGATAATAAATAACTTGTTTGCATAATTATGGGTTGGCCCGGAGTGCATTTTTGTTAAAAACTGATTTTTCTGTGGTTTTAAAGCAAAATAGATTATAATTTTATTGTCGTATATAAATGAATTCAACCATGTTTCCAGCCGAAGTTTACATTCAAAGAAGAAAGCGCCTCAGGGAGCTTGTGGGGAGCGGAGTTATATTGTTTTTGGGCAACAAGGACGTTGCCATGAACTATGCTGCCAATAATTACCCGTTCAGGCAGGACAGTTCTTTTCTGTACTACTTTGGGCTGGATATACCCGGTGTGGCAGGAATGATTGATTGTGAACTGGGCGGAGAAATCATTTATGGAAGTGACCCCACGCTTGAAGATATTATATGGGTTGGGAATCAGGAACCGCTTCAGGAAAAGGCTCTGAAGGCAGGAATTACCCTGGTAAAACCGCTAGAAAGGCTTGACGGGGATGTATTCAGGGTTATTGCGCATTCGAGAGACGTGCATTACCTGCCGCCTTACCGGGAACAGCGGCGCCTTCAACTGGCCTATTACGACAACCTTAAATATGAAGAGGTTGACCGGAATGCGTCGGAAACCCTGATCAGGGCTGTTGCCAAGCAGCGTTCTGTTAAGGATTCCTATGAAATCCTCGAGATGGAAGAAACTATGACTCAGGTTACCTGTGAAGCCTATGCCCAGGCGATCAGGCAAATTAAACCCGGTGCTTTTGAGTTCCAGGTTGCCGGAATACTCGAAGGTACAGCACTGGCAAAACATTGCCGGATGGCCTACCCGGTAATTTGCAGCATCAATGGGCAGATTTTGCATAATCATTATTATGGCAATGAATTGAAGAAAGGTCAGATGTTACTGATTGATGCCGGTGCCGAATCGCACGGGCGCTATGCAACAGATATTACCCGGACATACCCGGTTGGGGGTAAGTTCACCAGTCAACAGGCCGAAATCTATAAAATAGTATTGGATGCACAGCTTGAAGCCATCAAAGCCATTAAGCCCGGGAAACCCTATTTTGAAGTACATAAGTTAGCTTCCACTGTGATAACCCGTGGACTCAAGGAACTGGGCCTCATGAAGGGCGATGTTGAGGACGCTGTTAACCATGGCGCCCATGCCTTGTTTTTTCCGCATGGAATAGGGCATATGATCGGACTCGATGTACACGACATGGAGGATATTGGCGAGGAGTATATCGGGTATGATTTGGATTTTAAGCGATCGGATCAGTTTGGAACGGCCTACTTGAGAATGGCCAAGCGGCTTCAGGAAGGCAATGTAGTCACTGTGGAACCGGGCATTTATTTTATTGAGCCTTTGATTGAAAAATGGCACAGTGAAGGACGCTACCGCGATTTCATTGATTATAAAACCGTCCGGAAGTATTTGGGCTTTGGAGGAATCCGCATAGAAGACAATGTGGTGGTCACTGAAAAGGGGCATCAGGTTATCGGTAAACCCATTGCCAAGGAATTAACAGATGTGGAAGATGTTGTAGGAAAGTAGTTTTCTATGCTATCATCGTGTCATCAATTTTTCAATTTCCTCCGGTTCCAACGGAATATTCTTCATCAGATCTTCATTACCGTCACGGGTGATGAGGATGTTATTTTCAAGCCGGATGCCGGCTTTTTCAGCCGGGATATAAATCCCCGGTTCACAGGTTAGTACCATACCCGGCCGGAATTCGGCATCTTTGCTGCCCACATCATGCACATCAAGTCCCAGGAAATGAGAAGTCCCATGCATGTAATACTGCTGGTAAAGCGGATTATCTCTATCCTGTTTGGCTAAGGCTTCTGCAGTATAGAGTCCCAGCTTCACATGTTCATCACTGAACCGCCTGCATACTTCCTTATGCACGTTGTTGATGGTATTCCCTGGTTTCATCAATTTGCAGGCAAAACGGAACACATCCAGCACGCTTTTGTAGAGGTCTTTCTGCCGTTGAGTGAATTTGCCGTTAACCGGAATGGTTCGCGAGCAGTCAGCTGCGTAATTTCCATACTCGGCACCGAAATCCATCAGCAGCAAGTCGCCATCATTGCATACGCAGTTGTTATTTATGTAATGCAAAGCACAGGCATTGATACCCGATGCAACAATGGGAGCATAGGCATGCCCGCGTGCTCCATTTTTCAGAAATGCATAGGTGATTTCAGCTTCCACCTCGTATTCAGCAATACCAGGCTTGAGGCATTGAAGTATATTGTTGAATGCAAATCCTGTTATTTTGCAGGCTTCCCGGATCAGAGATACTTCTTCGTCCGATTTGATCACGCGCAGGTCGCGCATGATGGGGGCCAGCCTTTCATAATGATGTGCCGGGAATTTCTGCTTCAGCTCATAGGCCAGCCTCAGGTTCCTGACCGGCAATTCGGGAATGGTCTTTTGAAGTTCGGGCAGGTTGAGATAAACATTTTCAGTACAAAACATGAGCGGGGCCAGCACCGTTTCATATTCATCCAGATATTTAACAGTTTTAATCCCGGAAACCATCATGGCTTCCTCAGGAGTCAGCTTGTGACCTTCCCAGGTTTCCATTTTCCGGTTTGGCCTGAGGATGAACAGTACTTCCTGTAAGGATGTATCAGGATGGTCGGGATTAACCAGCAAAATAGTTTTTTCCTGGTTGATTCCCGTGAGGTAAAAAAGGTCAGCGTCCTGCCGGTAAGGAAAATATTGGTCGGCACTTCGATGCATTTCATCATTGGCATGCAGGATAGCCAGTGAATGTGGTTTCATGGCATGAGCAAGGCGGGTCCTGTTTTTAATAAACAGCCCGGCAGGTATTGCAACGTTTTTCATTCTTTTTCAGGATATTAATCCATTCCGGTTAAATAAAATTTGTCTAAATTAGCGAATAGCCTAACAATTTTTGTAAAAATAAAGCCAAGCAGGTAAATTTGGCGCTTCATCATTTAGCAATTTTCAACACTTTTAGCGATTAATAATAGTTCTATGAGCAATTTTCTTACCTCATCCATCGGGAAAAAGCTGATTATGTCTCTGGCAGGGCTGTTCCTGGTTACTTTTTTACTGGTGCATCTGGGCATCAACCTAAGCCTGATTCTTGCGGACTCGCGTGAACCTTTCAATAAAGCAGCCCATTTTATGGGGACCAATGTGATTGTAAAAGTGTTGGAGATTGTTCTTTTCGGAGGATTCCTGCTTCACATGATCTATGGTGTGATTCTGCAATTACAAAACTGGTTTGCCAGGCCAAACCGTTACAAAAAGGAAAACTACTCGCAGACTTCCTTCTTTTCCAAATTCATGATCCATACGGCAGTCATCATTACAATATTTCTGGTTATTCACCTCTTTGATTTTTACCTGAAGGCTAAAATCTTCGGTGACGTCCCCCTGGTAGTATATGACGGAAAGGATTACCACGATCTGGGTATCCTGGTAATTGAGAAGTTCAAGATTGGATGGGTGGTTGTTTTTTACATTGCCTGTTTCCTGTTGCTTGCCTTCCACCTTTTGCACGGCTTTCAATCGGCTTTCCAGTCACTGGGAATCAACCACAAAACATATACTCCGCTTATTAAAGCAATAGGTTTGATTTACACTGTTGGGGTCACAGCCGGCTTTATTTTTATTCCTGTTTACGTATATTTTT
>CAYVBH010000180.1:0-8340 GCA_964449015.1 uncultured Bacteroidales bacterium | reverse complement strand
AAATACAAACCCGGTGAACTGGTAAGATTTAAATCCTATGCCTTATCACATCTTAAATTCCCGTTGAAAAAAGAATTGGAAATCAGAATTTACGGTTATCCGTTGAACAAGAAGCTGGGAGTAATCAACCCACAACATCCGGGCAGTTATGCGGGGGAATTTTTCCTGCACGATTCGCTGAATCTTGTACTCGACAAAATATACACACTTGAATTGTGTGAGAAAGGAGGACGCGTTGTGGCATCCTGCGGCTTTAAATATGAAGATTACGAATTAACCGGGAACAAGCTCGATGTGAAATTAGAAAAGGCCAGACAGTTTTTTCCCGAAAATAACCGGATAACCATAACTGCCACTGATGTGAACGGCTTGTTAATGAAAGATGCCAAAGCAGATATCTTGATAAAAACCGGGACCATTATTGAAACATTTCAATCATTGGCCGTACTCCCTGACACCTTATTCTTTAAAAGAATCACTCTGAACCCGGCTCAGTCTGAAGTTCTGGAGATTCCATCAGGATTGTTTCAAAAAACCAACACCTCGTATGAAGTGGTTGTAACTGTGCTTAACAGCCAAAACCAGCGTATGGAGGTATCCCGGCCAGCAACCTTCTTTTATTCCAATTACGAACTGGTATCACGATTTGCTGATGATAGTATTTGTTTTAGCTTGCTTAAAAACAACGAGCCCCTAACTGGTATTCCCATTTCATTGAAACAGGATGATGCCATCCATCCACAACAGATCACTTTGCCATATAAAGAAAAGATCAACCCGGCCACTAAAGTATTTCATTTTGAAAATGAGCTGATTCGGAAAGACATCCTCCTTGGTTCATTAAACCCGGGAATTAACGTAATAGGCGGAATACAGCAGGATAGTTTTAATATCAGGTTGAAAAACCCCCATAAACTTGAAATATCATGGTTCATATACCAGGGCAGCAACCTGCTTTCAAAAGGTTTTGGAAATGAAATGGAATTCAAATCGGTTATTGCTGACCGGTCACTGACCTACTATGTTGAATTGCTTTATTCATTCGGAGGCAATGATCAGGCATTTCGCCGGCAGTATGAGTTCAAGGAAGACAAACTGAACGTGTCTTTAAAAATCCCCGAGCGCATATACCCGGGGCAACAAGTTGATGCAGAGATAACGGTCAGCAATCAATCCGGACATCCTGTCAGAAATGTTGATCTGACAGCCATGGCGGTAACCGGTAAACTGGATTATTATATTCCTGACCTGCCCTATTACGGATCCAGTTCATCTCCCAGATCTAAAAGTGCCACCTACAGTAAGAAAGACCTGAACAGTTGTGATGTTCAGATGGAACTTGACTACGACAAATGGAATCCTTTGACAAAGCTTGATACCATGCTTTATTATCAATTCATGTATCCGTACAAAAATGGTTTCATATACTCAATCCATGTCGAAGACAGCACACAATTTGCCCCATTTGTCATGCAAAAGGGCAGGTCGAAACAAATTTATGTGATAGAAGTAGACAGATCGCCGGTGTATTATTCATGGACCAACCAACCCAAAGGTTATTCCTTTTATATTTCACCAAAGGGCAGGCATGAAATCACATTGAGGCTTTACGACAGGGTGTTGGTATTGGATTCTATGTCCTTTAAGAAAAATACCAAAACCATTGTCAGCATTGATCTGGACAATTTGCCCGTTAAAACGAAAGTTCATGAATTGGAAAATAAATTTACCAATACCGAAATAAACAGGATTAAATCCTATGTTTCGCTATTTACTCTGGTTCCTTCGCGATACGCATACCTTCAATCAAAACGTGAGTTTACTCCCATATTCAGCAAATACAAAACTTCCGGTCATGCTCCAAACTCCGGCACCATCCTGGCCGGGCCTGTTCTCCCTGAAAAGAAGTCCTATTCCGAGAGTGATCTGTTGAAAATCACGTATCAACATACCGGAGGTTATAGTTACGCGTTCGAAGACAACATTGTATACAAGTTAACCCCATACAATTTGTATCCCCTCTATCTGAATGATAGTCATATCGAACCCATGGACTATATCAGTGATTTGGTCATTACAAAAGATGATTTTCTGAAGAAGCAGCAATGGGATCCCTTGAATGATGTTTCCTGGCAGGCCACTGCAATTGACATACAGGATCCCGACTCAAGAATAAGGATCTTTCTTCCGGTGAAAAACAAGACCATGAATATTGCATCCCTGTTGTTCAGAAACTGCCAGAATGAAAAGATCGTGCCTCCGACGTTGAATAAGTTTTTTCACAATCTCTCAAATACTTACTATTTCCCTGACGGGTATCATGAATTAATAATTTTGTATGAAGACGGCACCTATCTCAGGATGGACAGCATTCCGCTGGGGCAAAACCGCAATTTTGCCATTGACCTTTCTGATTCCGAGTGCCAAGGTGCCAACGAACTTTCATTATCATGGCTTTCTGAATATATGTGGATTACCGTAGATTATAGTGGTCCTTCAGCCATTCAGCCGGTAAAGAAAGTTCAAACGCTGGTTAAACCAAATTATACCGGAAATGTATCCGGCACCGTTTATGGTGAAGACAATGAGCCGTTGCCTGGTACAGTGATAGTGGTGAAAGGCACCAATTATGGAACTATTTCTGATCTCGACGGCAATTTCACCCTGCAGATCGATGATTACAGGGCAACCATTACCATAAGTTTCATAGGTTATGTAAGCGAAGAAATGGAGGTCACCAGAGGGTCAGCAGTTGTAATTCAGCTGGTACCGGATGTCATGGCGCTCCAGGAAGTAGTTGTGATTGGTTACGGAACTCAAAAGCGGATGGAAGTTACAGGAGCCATCGTTTCCCTGCAAGGAATATCCGCCGGCGTATCCGTTGCTCCTGATGACGAGTCATCCACTGCAGATAAAAGGTCTGAAGATGACATCATCAGAGAAGCGGAAGAGAGGCTTTACGAAGAGTTGTTAACATTGAACACCATCCGTACCCACTTCTCCGATGTCGGATTCTGGGAACCCAGCCTGTTGACAAACAAGAATGGAAAGGCCGGTTTCAAGATTACCTTCCCCGATGATATTACCCGGTGGGATGCTGTTGTATATGCCATGAACAGGAAAGCCCAAACCGGAATTGCCAGGAAATCAATCAAATCATATAAACCGCTGATGGCCGAGCTTCATGTTCCTCAATTTTTGACGGTGGGCGATTCATCCCTGTTTTTGGGAAAAGTATTGAACTACACTTCCGATAGCTTGATCCATGGCACAGTTCAGTGGAAAGGCCTGAAGACCGATCAAGCAACGGAAATCCGTTTCGCTCAGTATCATACGGATATGTTACCTGTTCATGCTGTGAATACCGATTCCATTACAATCAGCTATTCGTTTACCCGTGATGACGGATATCTTGACGGTGAAGAGCGTATTGTTCCGGTTGTTGAACAGGGTATTGAGCGGGCCGAAGGAGAACTAAGGATTCTTAAAAATGGAGACCAGTTTAAAATTGAGCCGGTTGAAAATAAAAAAGTAACCGTAACCATATTGGATAATCAATTGGATCTTTATGAGCAGGAAATTAATTCATTGCTGCATTACCAATATGACTGCAATGAACAACTGGCGTCAAAACTTATTGGACTGATCAGTCATAAATCACTGATGCAGTATAAAGGGAAGCCTTTTCAGTATGATCCAAATGTGAAACTGATAATCCGCCGGTTGCTTAAAAATCAAAACAGGGAATTTCTCTGGTCTTGGTGGGACGTGTCCGACAAAACCTCATATTGGATGTCAGCGCATATTCTAAGTGCATTGAAATATGCCAAAGACGCTGGCTATGAAGTGAATCTGGACATTGAGAATCTGGCAAGAAAAGCACAATACAAATTCGATATACAGAAGAATATAAACTTTAACGACATTGAACTGGTCCATGCCCTGGCCGGATGGAACGTCAACCTTAACTACGCCAAATATGTCCCTGAACTTGATTCCATTCTTGATTCACGGGAACGTGAAGAAATAAAGCAGTACGCAAATCAACCCTATGGCTCTTTTGCAGGTTATTCCTATTTGAAAGAAAAGTTTTTGCTCACAGAAATCAGACAAATGAAAAGTCTGCCCTATCCGCGTGATGTTCTTTTAAAATACAAAAAAGAAGGTATGCTTGGCGATGTGCACTTTTCTGATGACAAGCCGGAGCGTTACTGGTATTCAAATGACCTGTCCGCCAATGCTGTTGCTTACCGGATCATAAGAAATGACTCATTGCTTAACAACCTGCTGGTGCCCATGCAGATGTATTTCATGAGTTCGCGAAGGGAAGGAGCATGGAATACATACCAGGCCTCAGGTGTCATTATGAATGTACTGCCTGACCTTATTAAGGAAGGGTATACAAAAGATCGAATTGCATCCATCCGACTGAGCGGAAAGGAAAATGAGACGATTACCAGTTTCCCATTTTCTATAGATTTGCAGCCAGGCGAAAGCTTGCTTGTTGAAAAGAAATCAGGTATTCCCTTATATTGTATGCAGTATTATACAGAAAGGGTTACAGAGGCAAAAACCGGGATTGAGGGATTCGGGATCACCACCTGGTTCCGAACCAATACCCTGGAACTTGAAGCAGGCAAACCGGTTGACCTGGTAGTGGATGTTGTTGTCAGCAAGAATTCTCCGGTTGAACATGTGATGATTGAGGTTCCTATTCCGGGTGCCTGCAGTTATGCTGATAAGCGGCAGGAATACAATGGAGTTGAGACCCACCGTGAGTATTTTAAGGAAAAAACCCTGATATGCTGTGAAAAACTGAAACCCGGCAAGTACAGCTTCAGCATCAGTTTGCTTCCCCGCTTTACGGGAACATATATATTAAATCCGGCCGGTGTGGCTCTCATGTACATTCCTATTGTAAACGCAAACACGAATATGGGAAAGGTGCTGGTCAGATAATCTGTGCTCAAATAAATCCGATTGCTTCACGTTAAAAATGATGAAATTTGAAGGTGATCAAGAATCCTGTGGATAAAAGAAGAATCCTCCATATTGGTCTGTATACTGCAGCAGCAATCCCTGTTATCATCATGCTGGTAGTTTTTATCAGGGCCTGTTGCCTGCTGCAAAGCAAAGACGAATTGCGCAATATTAAAAATGCCACCGCATCGGTGGTGCTCTCCTACGATGGTGAACTGATCGGAAAGATTTTTACCGAAAACCGGACCAGCGTTACCTGGGAACAAATTCCCGGTTATCTCCCGAAAGCTTTGATAGCCACTGAAGACGCCCGCTTTTTTAACCACAACGGCGTTGATACACGCAGTCTTTTCAGGGTGTTTTTTAAAACCATCCTGCTACGCAGGGAAAGTGCCGGCGGTGGCAGCACCATCACCCAACAGCTGGCTAAAAACCTGTTCGGAAGAAATATCCGGGGCCCGTTTTCCCTGCTTACCATCAAGTTAAAAGAAGCCATGCTGGCCCGCCGGCTTGAAAAGCTGTTTTCGAAGGAGGAGATACTTACCTTGTACCTCAACACCGTGCCGTTCGGAGAAAACATCTATGGAATTGAAACTGCCGCACAACGTTACTTCAATACAAAAACAGACCTGCTCAAAATCGAAGAATCGGCAGTTCTTGTGGGCATGCTGAAAGCCAATTACGTGTATAACCCCCGGATTCATCCCGACAATGCGCTGAAACGGAGAAACCTGGTGTTCCGGCAAATGCAGAAATACGGTTACCTGGATTCCCCTGCAGCAGATTCTCTCAGCAAGCTTCCGTTGAAACTGCGGTATGCCAACCTGGAAGCCAATGGTCAGGCCGATTACTTCATTTACCAGGTTAAAAATGAAGCCAAACAAATTCTGAAAAACCTTGAAACCTCTTCTGGCCAAAAATGGAACCTCGAGGAAGACGGGCTCATCATCACCACCACCCTGGATCTGCGCATACAACGACTGGCCAACCAAGCCTTCCGCGATCACCTGCCTGCCATGCAAAACTTGTTGGACAAGCAATATCAAAGCAAACGCGGAAAAAGAACCATTGACAACCTGGTAATGAGTGAACTCAGGCGGCTCAACCTCACCGATAAAGCAGGTGATACAAAGATCAGGCAGGTTTTCACCTGGAATGGCATCCGGTCTGACTCCATGTCGTTAACCGACAGTATCAGGCATTCATTGAAACTTTTGCAGGCAGGACTGCTGGCCTTGGATCCGCATACAGGTGCTATCAAAGCATGGGTCGGAGGCATTGACTTCAAAACCAATCCATACGATCAGGTATTAGCCCGACGGCAGATGGGATCCATGCTGAAACCGGTGCTATTTGCCACTGCACTTGAAATGGGATACAGTCCCTGCCATTACCTGAATAACGATTCCATCGTGATTGAAGGTTATGATGACTGGCATCCGCAGAATTTTGATCATTCGGTCGGAGGTAAGTATTCTCTCAACGGTGCCCTGGTAAATTCCATGAATATTCCTGCCGTTAACCTGTTTCTGGAAACGGGTTTTGGCCGGCTCGATACACTCTGGAAAAAGCTGGGCTTTTCGTTTAAGCTGGTCAACACACCGTCACTGGCATTGGGAACGGCCGAAGCCAGCATGGAAGAAGTTGCCGTGGCTTATGCTGCTTTTGCAAACGGAGGTTACAGGATCAACCCCTATGGCATCCTGTCGATTAAAAGTCGCGATGGTAAAGTCCTCTGGCAATATGAGCCCGATGATGAATCTGCCAGGGTGCTTTCGGAAAGAACCAGTACACTTATGAATGCCATGTTGCGCAATGCGGTGAGAGCAGGTACTGGCACTCCGTTGCGATCGCGTTTCGGTGTTGAATTTCCTATAGCAGGGAAAACAGGTACCACACAGGACTATTCCGATGCCTGGTTTTCTGCCTATTGTCCGTCGCTTGTGATGGTAAGCCGCGTGGGAGGCTCCTTGCCGGCCATACACTTCAACTCATCTTCAATCGGTACCGGCAGCGCCCTTGCCCTACCCCTGACAGCGCTGACCCTGAAAAAAATACAGGACAGGCCGGCACTCGCCGGAAAGTATATCGCTTCGTTCCCGTTGCCTGACCCGCAACTCGAAAGCGAAATGAATTGCCCCGACTTCAAGGAAAGCGACTTTCTCGACAACCTGATCGACATCTTGAAAAGAAGGGAAATCGACTATGAAAAGTCGGGCAAAAAAGCCGAACGCAGAAAAAGACCGTTGTTCAGAAGATTCAGATGGTAACAATAAAGGACACTGGATGCTGGATTTGCGTTTGGTGTTTTCCATGTCTTCGAACTTCGCAAATCGATGTTCGATGTTCGATGTTAATTTTGTTTTCAACTAATCACACTTCGACAAGCTCAGTGTGACAAACTGTTACTCCCACTGCTAATGGTACTACAGCTGCTACTCATCTCTCGTCTCTTGTCCCTTGTCACTCGTCACTGTCTTGGATCTTGGATCTTGAATCTTGGATCTTGAATCTTGGATCTATTAAAAGTCCTCCCACATACCAGCTTTCTTCCTCCGGGCCATCCGCTGTAGCCTCACAAACTCATCGGTATGTTTCACATTCGGTGGAAAGGTCATCACCCGGGCATAACCATTTTTAACCAGGTCGGCATTCACAAAGGTACCGTCATCCAGATACACATAGGCGAGCGTGCGGCCATACTGGTCATAGCGTTCCACATCATATTCAACCCGTACCTTCATTCCGGAAAGCAAAGATTTCAAGTATTCCTCTGACTCTTTTCCGTAATAACCAACTTCCTTATGCGCGCTCCTGCGCGATTCGGGTGCATCAATACCCAGCAAACGCACCTTGACCGTACGGAGGTCTTTATCGGTTCCCCAGAAAGTATCCCCGTCAATGACACGGGTAACTGTAAGGTAATCGACTTCAGCAGGGTTTCGTCCTGAACGGCAGGATGCCATAAGTAAAAGGAAACCAAGAAGGAAAATTAACAAGCGATTTGGGTGCAGCGGAAGATTGCTATTCATGGAATTAGTTGAGATTGAGCGCAGCAAATGTCGTGAGAAATTTTTTTGCAAACAAGGTGTTACATTTTACCTTTTTACGGTATTAATGGTTGACATGTATCGGAAACAAAGTTACGAGCTAAACCGCATTGGCAGGGTGTAATCAGGTCCGGATCTACCGTTATGCTCACTATCTCGTTCAAGCAAACCACATCCTGCCCTTTTTTCTTTTCTCCGGTTCGTTATCATATCAAAAGTTGAATCTCGCTTTTCTCTGGCAAGTTGCATTAGTTATATATCGTTGACATACATCCGGGAGCTTCGCACCGAAACCTCTTCTGTCACTTTT
>CAYVBH010000179.1:0-8348 GCA_964449015.1 uncultured Bacteroidales bacterium | reverse complement strand
TGTTCGTGTGTATCGTGATGACCGGTTTGGATCAGGATATGATGCAGAAAAACCTGAGTTGCCGAAATATCAAAGAAGCCAAAAAGAACATGTACCTGATGAGTTTGCTGATGGTGCTGGTAAATATTCTCTTCCTGTCGCTTGGCGCATTGCTTTATATTTACGCCAATTCAAAGGGGATCATAACAGAAAATTTCAGCAATAGCGAACTCGCGCAAAACTGCCCGTTAAGCCTGCAATACCCGGGCACCGAAGGTATGCAGTGCGGTAAAACAGATGAGCTATTTCCCTTTCTCGTGTTCAACTATCTACCGCCGCTTGTCGGATTTGTGTTTATCATGGGCTTGCTGGCAGCAGCTTATGCAAGCGCCGATTCGGCACTGACTGCCCTGACCACCTCTTTTTGTGTCGATTTCCTCGGGTTTAAAGAAGATAACCGGCGGATGCGTACCCGCAATTTGGTTCATATTGGTTTTGCCGTGCTTTTTGTGTTGACCATTCTCATGTTTAAGATTCTTAACGACGAAAGCGTCATCAACGCACTTTATAAAATTGCCGGGTATACCTATGGCCCGTTGTTGGGCATGTTTGCATTCGGTATCCTTACTCCATACAAGGTTCGCGATAAAGCTGTTCCTTTCATATCCCTGGCTGCGCCTGTTATTTGTTACCTGCTGAGCACCTACTCACAGCAATGGCTGTGGGGATACCAGATTGGTTTTGAACTACTCATCCTCAACGGACTGCTGGTATTTGCGGGACTGTATCTGTTCAGGGATAAGTAACAGTGGCAGCAGAAAGGAAGTAGTCGTTTCAGACGAGCTGCAACCTAAATACTCATTATTAGGTATTTACACTACTCGCGACACAAACCCTCTTTTCGTCTATTAAATGATCCCTATTGTCGATTATTCCCGAACCGGTATCCTCATTCCATCATACTCTTGCTTTTGGCTATAAGAGCCAAATCATAAGGATACATACAAACAGTTTTCCCCAAAAATATATGCGAAACCTATTGGGACTATCAATTAAAAAGTTGCACTAAACTTTACTTTCTTATACCTTTACATATAAAGGTACTTTATACTTTTATTAATAATTGAAAATCGCATATCATCATGAAAAAAAGGCTACTAGACCGAAGAATTATGGCAATTGCCCTATTAACGCTTGTTTTCACACTATCAGCATACAAAACCGGCGAGCAAGGAGGCAGTGTTTCAACCCAACCCATTTACCTGAATACAGCCTATTCTTTTGAAGAAAGAGCTGCTGACCTGGTTTCGAGGCTCACTCTTGAAGAAAAAGAAAGCCTGCTTGGAAACAGTATGGCTGCTGTGCCCCGGTTGGGGATTAATTCATTCAATGTTTGGAGCGAAGCCCTCCATGGAGTTATGGGCGGATTCGGTATGGCACCTGGAGCAGGATCACCTACCTCATTCCCGAACAGTGTTGCATTGGGATCATCATGGGATCCGGAATTGATGGAAAGAGAAACCCGGGCTATTTCTGATGAAGCCAGGGCTCTGAATTCACCGGTAATTAATGGATTGACCTATTGGTCGCCTGTGGTTGAACCTATCAGAGATCCCCGTTGGGGCCGCACAGGTGAATCATTTGGAGAAGACCCTTTTCTGGTTTCTCAAATTTCCGGTGGTTTTATAAGAGGTATGATGGGAAACGATCCTTCCTATTTGAAAACAGTACCCTGTGGCAAACATTTCTTTGCTAACAACAGCGAATTCGACCGTCATGTAAGCAGCTCCAATATGGACAGTCGCGATATGCGCGAATATTACCTGGCACCTTACAAGCACGCGATTGAAAAAGACAATCTTCCTTCCATCATGTCCTCGTATAATGCGGTGAATGGGGTTCCTACGTCGGCCAGCAAACTTTACCTCGATACCATTGCCAGAAGAACTTATGGCATGAAAGGATATATTACCGGCGATTGCGCAGCTATAGAAGATATATATACAGGCCATTACTATGTTAAAACCGCCCCTGAAGCAACAGCAGAAGGCTTAAAAGCCGGTGTCGACTGCGACTGCGGAAGCGTTTACCAGTCAAGCACCATTGATGCGCTGAACAAAGGCCTTCTTTCCATGGCCGATATAGATAAGGCACTGGTCAATATGTTTGTTATCAGAATGCGGTTGGGAGAATTTGATCCGCCTTCAAAGGTGCCCTATGCTCTCGCCCAACCCGGCCTTATAGGTTCTCAGGCTAATAAGAATCTGGCAAAAGAAATTGCCACTAAAACGCCGGTCCTCCTGAAGAACAATGTCAGTGCTAAAACTAATAAAAAGATTTTGCCGCTGAACCCTGCAAATATCAATAAATTGGCACTTATCGGACCTCAGGCTGATAAAGTGGAACTTGGACCTTATTCCGGGAGACCTTCACAGGAAAATATGGTATCTCCCCTGGCCGGAATTAAAAAGTATATTTCGGAAAAAGGTTTGTCAACAGAAGTTATCCATAGTTCCGGAGGCAACACCGCCAATAAAAGCAACCTGTTTTATGTGGCCGGCTTTCAACTGATCAACTCAAACGGTTCTGTTTCCAAATATGATGCCACCAAATTCAGCTCCTGCTCCAAAGGAATTACCGTAGGATCGGGTATGGCAGCAGAGGAACAGGTGAGAACCATCAATGACGGTTCGTGGACTGCTTATGAAAACATCGACCTGACCGCCACAGATACCATTGGTATCAGCCTGAATGTACCTATTGACGGAGGACTGGTTGAAGTCAGAGTGGGCTCTCCAGAAGGGAACCTGCTCACCACGCTGAATGCAACTGTTGCAGGAGGTGTAAGACCGGGAGGCGTTTATGGCCTTGGCAACCTGATGAAAGCAAAAGTCAATAAATTAGGTCTGAACGGTCCCCAGACACTTTACCTGGTATACCGGGCTGCGCCTGACAAGGAAATTGACAAGAAGACAATTGAAATAGCAGCTTCAGCTGATGTGGCAATAGTATTTGTGGGTACCGATGAAAAAACAGCCACTGAAGAATCAGACAGGCTGACACTCTTGCTTCCGGGCAACCAGGTTGAATTGATCAAAGCCGTTGCTGCCGTCAATCCCAATACTATCGTCGTAATGCAAACATTAGGGTGTGTTGAGGTTGAAGAATTCAAAAACCTGCCAAACATTCCGGGGATCATCTGGACAGGTTATAACGGACAGGCACAAGGCGATGCCATTGCCGAGATTCTGTTTGGAGCAGCCAATCCCGGCGGAAAGCTCAATGCCACCTGGTATAAATCTGTAAATGACCTTCCCATTATTACCGATTATACACTCAGGGGCGGCAACAATAAAAACGGACGCACATTGTGGTATTTCGATAAAGAGGTTTCCTATGAATTCGGGTACGGAATTTCATATACCAGCTTTGAATACGGCAATTTCAAAATCGACCGGAATACCATCACCCCGCAGGATAAAATAAACATCAGCGTGGATGTTAAAAACACCGGAAAATATGACGGTGATGAAATAGTGCAGATTTACATGCGCACACCGGAAAGCTCCGCTTCCTTGCAGCGTCCTATAAAAAGGCTGAAAGGCTTTAAAAGAGTGACCATTCCTGCCGGTCAGACCAAAACAGTAACCATCCCGATCGATTGTGCTGATTTGTGGTTCTGGGATATGAAAGAAAACAAGATTACTTACGACCAGGGCAAATATGCTTTCGAAATCGGTGCATCTTCAAAAGATATTAAAGGAACCGTCGACGCTACTATGAAAGGAGAATTGCAACCTGTTCTTAAAACGGTTGTTGCTGATTGCGGTATTATTGTAATGAAAAAGGGAGCCAGTGCACAAACGAGTGTAACTGCTGCCATGACTGATGATCGTTTTTATGATATCTCAAAAGCCCGGGTGGTCTTTACCTCAAATAATCCTGCAGTCGCTACTGTGGATCAAAAAGGCCTTGTTACAGCATCAGGTGCAGGTGTTGCTACCGTAACAGCTGCGGTAACCATCAACGGCAAAACGGTGTCAGACGATTTTCCGGTTAAAGTGATGCCCGATTTAACCCTGGCTTCACTATCTGTAAACAACAAACCGGTATCAGGGTTTAATGCGAACATAGTTCAATACAGTTACCTGTTAAGTTCGACTTCGAAAAACCCTGTTGTTAAAGCCATACCAGTAGATGGCAATATTATTGCGGAAATAACCCAGTCTGAATCCATTCCGGGAACAGCCACGATCAGATTATTCGATCCCATTACCTGCGATCAAAAGGAATATGTGTTGAATTTTGGAGTCAAACCAGTGAGCGATGAGTTCAACAGCAATTTAGCGGGTAAACAATGGACCTGGGTACGTGAAAATCAGGCCAACAGGAAGTTTGATGCAGCAGGCGGTAAACTTGTCATTACCAGTGAAGAAGGAGATGTTTCCTCATCGGTAAATAATGCCAAAAACTTGCTGCTGCAAAGTGCCAATTCCGACTGGACCGTTGAATCGAAAATCACGTCCTCCCGAAAACCGGCCGGTCTTACTGAAAATGCAGGAATTATTGCTTACCAGGATGATGACAATTTTGTGAAACTCGTGTATAGGGCAAGTATGGGCAGAAGAGGTATGCCAAGGTCTGCCGGATCAGGTGAACAACCCGGGTCTGTTGAACTTTCGGTTGAAAATAAAGGCTATCAGATATTGTCTACTACAGTCAGCATGGAAGGAATCATTAAGAGTAATAATACCCTGATTCTTAAATTGGTAAAAAAAGGCAGCTACTACTCAGCCTATTACACCGTAGACGGTAAAAAATATGAGCATATTGGAGATGCAAATGTTCTTTTGAAAGACGTCAAAGCCGGCGTGATTGCCTGCAACGGTGCTTTACCTGCCCAGATGGCCCGGTTTGCAAGAATGATGCCACAGAACAACCAGGCACCGGCCACACCATTTGAAATTGGATTTGATTATTTCCGGATAACAGCTTCCGGATTGAAGTAAATATGATCTTAATTGTTAATTAAATAGCTTTACTAATGAAAAAAACCATTCTGACCATTTCACTGGCAGTTCTGATGGCGGGAGTGCCATGCGCTGCGCAGACGCAATCAAATGTTGTCGAGGATTTTAAGCCCTCTTCTGTAAACCAGCCCGGGAAAGAATATCCGCAGGTTAATTCGGAAGGACGCGTGCGGGTACAGATTTCGGCACCTGAGGCCAAATTGGTGCAACTCGATATCGGAGCTGTAAAATACGATTTAAAGAAGGATGAAAACGGCGTATGGACCGGCGAATCTGCACCTCAGGACGAAGGTTTTCATTATTATCAGCTGAATATCGACGGAGCTTCTGTTCCCGATCCGACAAGTCTTTATTTTTACGGCGCCAGTCGCTGGGGTAGCGGTATCGAAGTTCCGGCTAAGGATCAGGATTTCTATGCATTGAAAAATGTGCCACACGGACAGGTACGCGAGCACATTTATTTCTCTAAAGTGAACAACAGCATGCGCCGTTGCTTTATTTATACCCCGCCCGACTATGATAAGAACACACAGAAACGTTACCCCGTACTGTACCTGCAGCACGGTGGTGGTGAGGACGAAACCGGATGGTCATCACAGGGCAGAGCCGGTCTGATTTTGGACAATCTGATTGCCGAAGGCAAAGCCCTACCTTTCATTATTGTAATGGAAAACGGTAGCTGGCGCATGCCTGAAAGACCACGCACACCGCCTCAGCAGGCTCAGCAACAGCCAGCTCAGCAAGGAGCTCGTCCTGCCGGAGGCATGGGTTTGCCTCAAGGCTGGGCTGATGGCTTCATGAAAACATTAACGGAAGACATCATACCCATGATAGATGGAAATTACAGAACCATAGCCGATGCTCAACATCGCGCCATGGCAGGCTTATCCATGGGCGGAATGCAAACCCATTCGATTACCCTTGCAAAACCTGATGTTTTCACACAAGTTGCCATGTTTAGTGGTGGAAGTTATAATATCGAAGAGATAACGAATACACCCGAATTTAAGAAAAATGTGAAACTTGTATTCATTAGCTTTGGCAGCCGTGAACTCGAAAACAGGAGAGCCGGTTTCGGTGGCGATCCCAAGGAGGAAACCGAGAAACTGAAACAAGCAGGAATGAATGCTCATTTTTACGTTTCTCCATCAACCGCACACGAATGGCAGACATGGAGACGCAGCTTTTATCAATTTGCACAACTAGTATTTAAAAATTAATAAACAGATGAAAAAACTATCGATTGCCCTGTTGCTGGTAGTATCCGGCGCATTGGGTTTTGCACAAACAAGTCAGCCTGCAATTAAGGAAGATTTCAAACCTTCAACACTTAACCAGCCACAGCAGGAGTATCCTCAGGTTAACTCACAAGGTTATGCCCGGTTTAAAATTATAGCTCCCGATGCAAAAAGTGTCGTTGTAAGTCTCGGATTAGGCGGCACAAGAGGAGGAACTCCTCTGGCAAAAGCTGAGGACGGATCATGGATGGGTACAACTGCTGGACCAATGGAAGAAGGTTTTCACTATTACCATCTGACTATTGACGGTGGAGTATTTAACGATCCCGGAACAGTTAATTTTTATGGTTCCACCCGTTGGGAAAGCGGTATTGAAATACCAGCTCACGACCAGGATTTCTATGCATTAAAAAATGTTCCTCATGGTAAAGTTGAGCAGATTCTCTTCCCTTCAAAGAGCACAAAAACCGACCGTAGGGCATTCGTATATACTCCTCCCAGCTACAATAAAGATCAGAATACCCGTTACCCGGTATTGTATCTGCAACATGGTTGGGGTGAAGATGAAACAGCATGGAGTAACCAGGGTCATGCAAACCTGATCATGGATAACCTCATCGCTGAAGGTAAAATAAAACCTTTCATCATTGTTATGACCTATGGTATGACTAACGAAGGCTTCAGACCTGGTTCTATGGGTCGTCCTGCCGGTGCTCCAGGTGCAGCTCCTGCTCCCGGCGCAGCTCCTGCTGCCGGTGCTCCTGGTGCTGGTCAAGCTCCCGGTGCAGCTCGTCCTGCCGGTGCTCCTGGTGCTGGCGCCCGTCCTGCTGGTGGTATGGCCGCTATGATGAACAACGGCTTCGAAGCAGTTCTTGTTGATGAACTTATTCCTTATGTTGACGGCAATTTCCGCACAATAGCTGACCAGAATCATCGTGCAATGGCAGGTCTTTCTATGGGCGGTATGGAAACTCACACAATCACTCTTGCAAGACCTAATGTGTTTTCATCCTTTGGCCTTTTAAGCGGTGGCGTCTATACCCCTGATGAGATTAAGGATAAATCAAAGGTTAAGCTTATTTTCCTTAGCTGTGGAAGCTTTGAAGGTCCTGATCGAATCAATAAAGCAGGCGATGACCTGAAAGCTGCCGGATTTAATGCAGTATCCTACATTTCAGAAGGTACACGTCATGAATTCCAAACATGGCGTCGCAGCCTTTATGAAATGGCACTACTTCTTTTTAAAGAATAACAATATGGCGTCATTGCGAACTTAGTATTAGTTTTCATAACTTTGTTTTTCAGTTAGTCTGCATTGCCCGGCCAAAAAATGGCCGGGCATGTAATTTAAAAACAATCAGATATACGAATCATATGAAAATAAACAACCTTCTCATCACGAGCGCCATGGCCTTGATGTTTATATCAACCTGGTGCACCGCACAGCAGGCCAACGTGAATCTCGATTACAATCCGCAGAAAAACACGGAAGGGTTGATTCCCTTCAGCGCACCTATTAATTCACCCGAAGTGAAAGATGACCGCACTGTCATATTCCGGGTTAAAGCCCCGATGGCGCAGGAAGTCAAACTAACGGGCGTTGCCATTCTGACTGCGCTAGGAAAAGGAAACGAACCGGTTCCCTTTACCAAAGGCGCTGATGGTATCTGGACTTTAACCATTGGCCCTCTTGAGCCCGACATGTATGCCTATCACCTGATAATTGACGGAGTGCAGGTTGCTGACCCCAGCAATTCCTATGCAGCTTTTACAGCCATGCCTCCATACAGCGAACTGATTGTATACGGTGACGGTCCGGCCTATTATGATGCCCGTAATGTGCCACACGGAAATGTAACCCGGCATATTTATCATTCCGATGTAACCGGTGGTGAACGGGAACTTTATGTATACACCCCTCCGGGTTATGATCCTTCAAAAAAGTACCCTGTGCTTTACCTCCTTGGCGGTAGCGGCGAATTACCATCAAACTGGGTATATGACGGCCGCGTGAATCTGATTATGGACAACCTGCTGGCTGAAGGTAAAGCCCTTCCCATGCTCATCGCCATTCCGAACAACCAGGTGATTCACCGCAACC
>CAYVBH010000178.1:0-8364 GCA_964449015.1 uncultured Bacteroidales bacterium | reverse complement strand
TAAAAGATAATCCTGGAAAATTCACCTTCAAAAGACGTGATTTTCTAAAAACCTCTGCTCTGGTCGGTTTGACAGTAGCTATTCCTGTTTCGTGCATGAATGCGCAAAATCCTAAGCTCATTAACAGTTGGTATGATCGACTTGCTGATGAGTTGAACAGGCTTCCCAATTCTTTTCCCAGAACAAAATCAAATATCGAAATCACCCTTATGAAGAAGATATTTCTGCCTGAGGAAGCAGAACTTGCTGGTCATTTGACCGGAACAGAAGAACTGGTCAGTAGCATCGCACAAAGGGTCGGACTCTCTGAACAAGAAACTGCAAACAGGTTAAAAGCGATGGCGGAACGCGGCCTAGTATGGGGAGATGCCACTCAAGGATTATTCAGATTAGCTCCTTTTGTGGTTGGTATTTATGAAAGCCAGTTGAATAGAATGGACCATGAGCTGGCCCATCTTGTCGAAGAGTATTTTGAACAGGGAGGCATTGAAATGATGGCATTTCAGCCCGCCATCCACCGTGTGATCCCTGCCCATAATTCAGTGAAAACGGAATGGATTATGCCCTATGACAAGCTTGTTGAACTGATGAATTCATGCAATACCTTCAGGGTGAATGATTGCATTTGCAGGAAGCAGCAAGACCTGCTGGGAAAAAGAAAATGTACTTTCCCGCTACATGTAGAGCTGATATTTTATACCGGGAATGTCACTTCAGATCCTCCGGTACCTCCCTTTGTTACCAGGGAGGAAGCATTGGCAGTTCTTCAGAAAACAGAAAAAATAGGGCTTGTTCATACCGTGAGCAATGTGGCTGAAGGAGTTCATTACGTATGCAATTGCTGCGGGTGTTGCTGCGGAATCCTTAGAGGAATTACCGAGGCTGGGATCAAAAATTCGGTTGCCGCAGCCAACTATTATTCGGAAGTAGATCCGGAAAAATGTGTCGGATGTGGGAACTGCATTAAAAGATGCCACATGAAAGCTATTACTCCCATTGATGGGGTGTCGGTAGTTGACCGGACAAAATGTATCGGTTGCGGATTGTGTGCGTCAGGCTGCGCTTCCCAGGCGGCTTCGATAAAGCTTAAGCCTGAAAATGAAATCATACATCCGCCAAAAGACTTTGCCACATGGGAGCAGGAACGATTGATGAGCAGAGGGTTGATATAACAGTATTCGTCTTTAATAGATCCGGAGGTGTCAGAGCGTAGTCAGGAGACTACACTCAGCGGGGTCTTCCTGTTCCGCAAAAGGTGTACGCATACTTTCACGGATAAGTTGTATGTGCATTCTTTCTCTGAAACGCATGCGGAACTACTTGTCAGGCAAATGCACCCTCACCGATTTCTGCCATACCACCATATTGCGGGCATGGTTGCGAAGTTCTTCCGCCATTTCCAGGTTGCCGTCATCTTCGAGCAATTTGGCATAAAACCGGAGTGTTGACGGGGCATAAACATCCTGTGCACGGAGTAGGAATACCGGCTCTTCTTCCGGAATTTTTCCGGCTTTGTCAACAATGCGCTGGTTGTAATCTTCGCGAGTGAATTTCATATATTATCCTTTTTGCAAAGTTACCGAATATAATCTGTTGTTGATTCAACAGATCCGCATCTTTGAGTTACAACCACAACTACATCCTAATCAAGAGGCAGTCTCATAAGGCTGATGAAGCTAGAGCGTCATTGCGAACGCAGTGAAGCAATCTATTGTTAATGAATAGGTTGCTTCGGTCGTACCTCCCTCGCAATGACGAATAGCAAGCCTTATGAGACAGCCTCTTCTTTATTCATTAATTCTCAACCCTGGTTTGCGTGTTATACAGGAAGAAAGCCCACTTGTCGGCGGTTTCTTCGATCGTTTTGGAAACGGGTTTGCCGGCTCCATGACCGGCCCTGGTTTCAATCCGGATTAAAACCGGGTTTTTGCCCTTGTGCTTTTCCTGCAGGGTGGCAATGAATTTGAATGAATGGGCTGGAACCACCCGGTCGTCGTGATCACTTGTGGTTACAAGCGTTGCCGGGTATTCCACACCGTCTTTCAGGGTGTGAAGCGGTGAATAGGCATACAGGTTTCTGAAATTCACGGAATCTTCGCTGGAACCATACTCGGGAACCCAGCCAAATCCTACGGTGAATTTGTGATAACGCAACATGTCCATTACCCCAACAGCCGGAATGGCTACCTTAAATAAATCGGGACGTTGTATCATGCAGGCGCCAACAAGCAATCCTCCGTTTGATCCGCCATAGATGCCTAGTTTTTCAGGTGAGGTATACTTTTCCTTCACCAGGTATTCTCCGGCAGCAATGAAGTCATCGAATACATTTTGCTTGTTCAGTAACATTCCGGCTTTATGCCAGGTCTCTCCATATTCACTTCCTCCCCTGATGTTGGCTACAGCATAAACGGCGCCGTATTCCAATAATGCAATTAATGAAGAGGAGAAATAGGGTGTCTCCGCAACATTAAAGCCGCCATATCCATATAAAAGCGTCGGATTCTGACCATTCAGCTTGACACCCTTTTTGTGCAGAATAAACAAAGGTACCCGGGTGCTGTCCTTACTGGGATAAAAAACCTGTTTCAGTTCGAATGCATCGGGGTTGAATTTGGCATCGGTCTTGAAAAATAAGGTCTGGTTTCCTGAAGGTATATCATAGGAATAAATGGTGGTAGGGTAGGTAAAGGATGTGAAGGAATAGTAAAACTGACTCTCATCCTTGTCCCCGTCCATGATACCTGCCGAACAGATAACCGGGAATTTGATCTCCTTTTCCTGTTTGCCATCATATGCATACTGATAAAGATGAGAGTTGACATCCTGAAGGTACATAGCAAAGAGTTTTCCGCCCAGGGGATAGGCCGATTCGAGCAGGCAGTCTCTTTCGGGAATGATCTCCTTCCAGTTTTCCTTTTCCGGTTTCTTCGGGTCAATGGCAACAACACGGTAATTCGGTGCGTCAATGTCGGTTTGCACATAAAAGAGTCCGTCCTGGTGATCGATAACACTGCTTTTGTGCTCGAAACCTGTAAATAAGGGTGTGAATCCGCCCTTTTTCAGGTCGGCGGGCTTATAATAGCACTCGTAACCATCGGTGCCTTCAGCAATTAATAGGAAAATATACTTGTTGTCGTTGCTTAAATATACACTGTTGTAACGTAAGGGATTTTTGGGGTCTTCATAAATGAGTACATCCTTTTCCTGTGCATCTCCCAATTTGTGGTAATATACCCGTTGATTTTGATTCAGTGCCTGTAGCTCCTTTCCTTTCTCAGGCTCGGGGTAACGGCTGTAAAAGAAGCCATTGCCAAACCAGGCTGTTTCTGAGAATTTCACATTTTTTAAATGATCTGGCAAGTCTTTACCGGTGGCCACTTCTTTGATAAAGATTTCCTGCCAGTCTGACCCTGATGCCGATTTTGAATAAGCGACATACTTCTTGTCTTTGGATACTTCCAGCAGGTCAACTGCAACCGTACCATCTGCCGACAATGTATTGGGATCCAGGAATATTTCTTCCGTGCCGTTGGTGCCTTTCCTTTTGTAAATCACCGATTGATTCTGCAATCCGTCGTTTCTATAGTAAAGAATATAATCTCCGGCCATTACCAAACCTCCAATACGCGGATAGTTGTATATCTCTTCCAGCCTTTTTTTAATCTGATTTCTAAAAGGAATTTGGTTCAGAAAACTGTCTGTTACTTCATTCTGACTCTTTACCCAGGCCGCTACGTCAGCTGAGGTGTCATTTTCAAGCCAACGGTAGGGATCAGCAACGATAGTTCCAAAATAATTGTCGCTTACTTCAACTTTTGCAGTTGCGGGGTAGGTCAACTCAGGAATGTCATAAACCGGTTTTGTTTTGCCATTGCATCCTGACAGGAGCAAAACGGCAGCTAATAACATCAATAGTTTGTTCATAGTAGAGGGTGTAATGTTTTCGAAAAATTGCGACTGAAAATACGAAATTCAGATGAGAAAACTAATGGAGTTTTATCAGGAGACCGAATGAAAATTTACCTAAAGTCTTCTGATTGAGGCAACCTTTTTTATGATTATTGCATCAAATGGTCAATTCATAAAATCATAATAATTGTTTTATTATGAACAAAACCGTTCAAACCCTGGCTATTCTTTCCATGATTGCTGTTTCAATTTCATGTGGCAAAGAAAAGGATACTTCATTCAATGAAGCGTTTTGCAATAAAAGTACCCATGAAACTTCCGGTACTGGTATTTTTTTCATTACAGAGAAAGATAATTCAGATTGGAAGGCAACACATTACGGAGCAGAACTTAATCAGGAAACGGGGAAATTCACAATCTTTGCAGATCAGTTTGGTGATGATCTTCTTACCGGCAATCAGATTGTTTTGAGGTTTACCAGTCCCTATGCTGTTCAATATGATGAAGGTCTGAATCTCCAGGCAGAGTTTAATACCATTATCGGTGGTGATTCCGGGGCCATGCCCTATGAAATAGATGAAGCATACCAGGACAATACTTTTGAAATCACTGTATTGGATGAAGATAATCAGGTTATTGAAGGGCAGTTTTCAATCAGGCTGAAAAGAAAGAGTATGTTTGACGGAACCGGTCTCAGTGAATACGTTTACCTGACCAACGGGTCATTCAAATTGCATTATTGTGATCTCTGCAATAAAGACTAACAGCAAGACTGCTATGTTTCTCACAGGACTTAGATTGTACGTAAATTCAAGCACAATCACCCTGAAAAAAAAACTTCACTTTTTAATGATGCATCTGTTCATCAAATCATTCCAGGGATCTGACCTATCATAAAACCTCTTTATTCAGATCAGTTTTATGCTTTTCCTAAATATGTCTTTTTGTCTGACAATATGGGCATTAAATAATTCTGTTGTTGTCATCCCATTCTAGCAGTAGTTCCTTAATGAAATAGCCATACCTCAGTTTCATTAATCGATTCATTATCAATAATAACTATAAAATAAGTTAAATAACTGCAAAAATAGTTGTAAAACTGTTTGTCTAGTTGTATATTTGTTACATCATTATAGACTAAAGTATATGGATCATTTGAAAAAGCTTACAACTGCTGAAGAGGAGGTAATGCAGATCATGTGGGATCTGGGCCATGGATTTGTAAAAGATGTGATTGACCGGATGCCTGATCCAAAACCGCCTTACAACACGGTATCTACTGTGATCCGGGTTTTGGAAAAGAAGGGATTTATATCACATAAACAGTATGGCAATACCTATGAGTATTTTCCATTAATTGCACGAAATGAATATGCAAAAGTTCATTTACGTGGCTTTCTGTCTGGTTATTTCAACAACTCCTTTCCAAAAATGGCTGCATTTTTTGCCCGTGAAAATAATTTAAGCCTTAAAGATCTTGAAGAGATCATGAGACTTACGGAGGAAGAACTTAATAAAACCAACAACGAAAAACATGGAAACCATACTTGAATATTTAGCTGAATCAGCCATTACGCTTGCAGTGCTATACCTGTTCTACCTGGCTTTTCTGCGAAATGGCACACATTTTAGCATCAACCGTTTTGTGCTGTTGCTCATAGCGACAATGTCCATGGTGCTACCGGCAGTTGCCCGAATGATTGATTTACCGGTTCAGGATACATTAAATCTGAGTATTGATTTCCCAAAAGATGCTTATCAAATGCCGGTTTCGGAAGCCGGACAACCGGCTCCGTTAAGACGAGTGAACCTCATGGAGGTTTTGGGATTGATCTACCTTGTTGGAGCCGCAATCATGGTTGCCCGGCTTGTTTATCAGGCTATTTATCTGCATGCGATTTCACGATTAGCAAAGACTTCATACCATGAGGGATTTAAGATTATTTCATTAGATACCAACATGATGCCATTTTCCTATTTCAATCAGATTTTCATTCCGGGAGATACAATAACGAAAGAGTCTTTAGCGAGCATTATTGTACATGAAAAGTCACATCTTTCGCAGGGACATTATATTGATCTGATACTATTTCAGATAATTACAGTATTGCAATGGTTTAATCCATTTGTGTGGTTTGCTGAGAAATCGCTTAAGGAAGTTCATGAATACCTTGCTGATGAAGCTGTGCTTGAATCGGGCAAAGATATGGGAAATTATCAGGCCGTCCTTGTTAATGAAGCACTGGGTGGCCCTGTCTTTATATTAACCAATCAATTCAATCAATCATTAATTAAAAAACGAATCCTTATGATGAAAAATGAAAGATCCTCAAAAGTTGCGCAATTGAAAGCGCTTCTTTTATTGCCACTAATGGCAGGCCTGTTGATGGCCTTTGCAAATCCTCCTTTGGTCAACCAGGCCGGTGACAAGGAGATTGTCGTAACCGGCAATATCAGTGACCGTTTCACCGGTGAACCTATAGCAGGTGCAAACCTGGTAATTAAAGGAACCACGACCGGAACCGTTGCCGATTTGCAGGGAAATTACAAGATCGTGACAAAAAGTACTGATGACGTTATCGTCGTTATTTTCACCGGTTACCGCACACAGGAAATACCAATTGGTAAGAATTCCAAAATCAATGTGCAGATGGAACAGGATATTGTTGCAATTGATTTCAATAAGGGAAACCAATTTGCCCCGAGAGATAAGGCAGCTTATTCCGGTAATGAAGAGCCTTCAAAAAACCTCGATAAGAGCCAGGCTTCGGGTGCTGAGTCTCATGAAAGTTTTATATTTGTTCAAGAAATGCCGACCTATCCCGGTGGAACGGTTGCACTTTATCAGTTCATACAGGAGAATTTAAAATATCCGGTGGAAGCTAAAAAAGCCGGAAAGGAAGGAACTGTCCTTGTTTCTTATGTTATTGATGCAAACGGGCAGATAAAAGCTCCACAGGTAATACGCGGACTTGATGCAGAAATGGATGCCGAAGCGCTTAGGGTAACCTTGTTAATAAAGGGATGGAAATCTGCCTTACAGGGTGGTCGACCAGTTGCCACCACAGTAACTATGCCAGTCGAATTCAAGCTGGTTGATTAACAGGTGAATCCTGAAAATTTGCAACCACTGCAGGGGTTGCATCATTCTACCTCCAACACAAATCGCAACGCAATTTCTGCCTCAACCGGTGTGCCGTTTTCTTTGGCCGGTTGCCATATGCCGCTTAAAGCAACGACCCGGATATATTCATCGGTGATTACCGAGGGAACCTTGTCTTCTGCCCGAATCTGGTTCAATGAACCATCAACACCCACTGTAAGATGTATGGTTATCCTGTGTTTGCCGGGAAACGAAATGAAAAGGGATTTGTCGACCCGGCTTTCCACCCATTCTTTGTAAGCTTTTACCGAACCGTTGGGTGGTAAAGGTTTGATATAGCTGTAATTTCCTGATCCCGAATCTCCCGATATGTCTTCTGCTTTAATAGTGGTAACAGCACCGGTAACCTGCGAGCGCTTTTCTGTTCCATATCCCACAACTACAACCTCATCCAATGCTACTATATCTTCTGTCAGGGCTATTTCGCTATTATGCAAATCACTGCCTTTTATTTCAACGGGCACAAACCCGATATATGAAAATGCAACAACAGGATCAGGAAGAGGCGATTGTATTGAGAAATTGCCGTTTACATCTGTTACCGTGCCGGTATTGCTTCCTTTTACCTGTACATTGACTCCGGGAAGCGGCTGGCCTTCACTATCCAATACTTTTCCGCTCATGGCCACGGGAGTATTGACAGAAGTAACTCCTCTTATTCTCACGGTTTCATCTTTCTTGCTTTTTGAAGTTGCCGGGGCCGTGGATGCAACTTTGCGCAACTCACCTGTTGGGGCAGGCAGTGTTGCCTCTTCAGGAGCAACACCTGCTTCATTCTTCATTTCAAGGGCTTCCTGTTCCTCCCTGATCACGAAATTATCCTGTTGAGCGATATCTTCAATGACAACTTCTACCGGAGCTTTTTTCTCCTGTTCCGCAGGTCTTTCCGTCGGGTAGGTTTTTACCTGCTCTTTTGCCGTGGAAGCTTCCATTTCCGGGGCTTCGGCAGGCAAGGTTGCGGTTTCTTTTGGTTTTACAGTTTGTTCCGTTTTTTGGGAAATCAGGTCATCCGCAGGCTTTTTTACAACCAGGAGCAGGATGCTGCCGATGCCGATCAGCAACACGATTGCAGCAGCCACTCGGTAAAACAAGGTCAGGTTCCGGGTCTTTTTATTTTCTATCCGGTCATCCAGCCTGGTCATCATCTTTTCCATATCGGCATCCAGTTCTTCAGCGGTAAGCCGGTTCAGACCTTCAAAAGCCTCCTCGTCAAAAACATCCTGCATCATTTCCTGCTCCAGGTCATGACGCTCCCGGTTTGAAAGGAGTCCTTTCAAATACCTGGTGAT
>CAYVBH010000177.1:0-8481 GCA_964449015.1 uncultured Bacteroidales bacterium | reverse complement strand
AGGCTACGATGTTACCATTCAAAAGCTCGATCCCTATATCAATGTAGATCCGGGGACGCTGAATCCCTATGAACATGGTGAATGCTATGTTACCGAAGACGGAGCCGAAACCGACCTCGATCTTGGTCACTATGAAAGGTTTCTGGGTATCCCCACTTCACAGGCAAACAATGTTACCACCGGCAGAATTTATCAGTCGGTAATCAACAAGGAACGCAGGGGTGATTACCTGGGAAAGACAGTTCAGGTGATCCCGCACATCACCGATGAGATCAAAAAAAGAATAAAGCTGCTCGGGGGAAGGAACAAATATGATTTTGTCATTACGGAAATTGGCGGTACCGTAGGCGACATCGAATCACTGCCTTACATTGAAGCTGTTCGACAGCTGAAATGGGAGATGGGAGATCAGAATGTACTGAATATTCATTTGACATTGGTTCCATTTTTACATGCTTCCGGGGAATTGAAAACAAAACCGACACAGCATTCCGTAAAGTTGTTGCTTGAAAATGGAGTGCAGCCCAATATCCTGGTTTTGCGAACCGAGCGTGAACTCAATACTGAACTTCGGAAAAAGGTAGCCCTTTTTTGCAACGTGGATGCTGATTCAGTTGTGCAATCAATTGATGTAAGCACAATTTACGAAGTGCCCATCATGATGCAGAAAGAAAAACTTGACATAACTGTTTTGAAAAAACTAGGTATGGATTATTCCGGCACGCCGGATCTGGCGCCATGGACCAGCTTTCTGAAACGCTTTCAAAATCCCAAATTCCATTCAAAAATTGTCCTGGTAGGCAAATATGTGGAATTGCCCGATGCCTATATTTCCATTAATGAATCGTTCAAGCATGCCGGCGCTGCCAATAATTGTCGTGTAGATGTGAAATACATACATTCAGAAGATATTGACGAAAGTAATTATGGCGACCTGCTGAAAGGCTATGACGGTATTCTCGTTGCTCCGGGATTTGGAGACCGCGGAATCGAAGGAAAAATCCTGGCCGCCCGGTTTGCCCGTGAAAACAATGTTCCCTTCTTTGGAATTTGCCTGGGTTTGCAATGTGCTGTAGTTGAGTTTGCAAGAAATGTTCTCGGACTTGAAAAGGCACATTCTACGGAAATGTCAGTTAAAACGCCGGACCCTGTGATTGATCTTATGGAAGAACAAAAGGGCATAACCGAAAAGGGTGGGACCATGCGACTGGGTGCTTATCCCTGTATTGTCAAACAGGGAACCCATACCTATGAAGCATACGGCAAAACTGAAATCAGCGAGCGGCATAGACATCGTTATGAATTCAACAACAAATACCTTAATGATTTTGAAAAAGCCGGAATGATTTCAACCGGAACCAATCCCGAAACCGCTCTTGTTGAAATCATGGAGATACCATCTCACAAATGGTTTGTGGGGGTTCAGTTTCATCCCGAATACAGCAGCACTGTTCTGAAACCACATCCCCTGTTTGTAGGCTTCATCAAATCAACTATTCATAAATAATTCTTAATCTACACCTTACATTAGATAACAACACGCACATGGATAAAAATTCGATCTTTGGAATTGTACTGATAGCTGCCATTCTTATTATATGGGGTATAATAAACAAACCTGACCCCAAAGAAATTGAAGCCAACAGGAGAAGACTGGATTCACTGAGCCTGGTGGAAAAGAGACAACAGGAAATTAAGAGTTCTCAGGATTCAACATTTGTCGCAGGACAGGATAAACTTTCAGATCACGGTGCTATTCAGAATGATTCTTTGAAATTGCACAGGCTGAAAAACGAACTGGGTATTTTTGCAGATAAAGCAGTTGGTGAAAATAAGTTCTACACCATTGAAAATGACCTGATCAGAATGGTTGTATCAAGCAAGGGAGGCCGGCCCTACAGCGTTGAACTTAAGAAGTACAAAACCTTCGACCAAAGACCCGTTGTTCTTTTCAACGGCGACTCCACCAAATTCGGACTTACTTTCTACGATCAGAATAAGCCCATATCCACTAGTGAATTGTTCTTTACACCTGCCGATACTGTGGCACATAGTGCCATTACAAAAGGAGACAGCCTGATTATGAGGCTAACCGTCTCCGAAAACAGGTATATTGAGTACCGCTATTCACTGGAACCGGGAAGCTACATGGTCGGTTTTGCCATGCAACTGGCCGGTATGAAGGATATTGTAACCCGGGATCCTGCGTCAATTGACATGAGTTGGGAAATTTATGTTCCACAGCATGAACAGGTGAAGAAAAATGAAAACCAATATACTTCACTGTATTTCAGACATTATAAAGAGGATGTAGAATATTTCAGTCTCCGTCAGACCAAAGATGTTGCGCCCAAGGATATACCCACCCAGGTTGAATGGTTTGCTTTTAAAAACCAGTTTTTTTCGTCAGTCCTAATTGCAGAAACTGCGTTTTCAAATGCTTTGCTCAAACTGACAAACCTGCCTGATGAAGACAAGTACCTGAAAAATTTCAGGGCTGAAGTAGGCATCCCCTTTCAGCGACTGGAGAATGAGACCATCCGGATGAAAATGTTCTTTGGTCCGAACAAATTCAAGCTCCTGAAGCAATACAAGAGTCAGAAACTGGATGATCTGGTATCAGTTGGAAAGGGGATCATCAGGTGGATCAATGTATTTGTAATCATACCCATTTTCGACTGGCTCAGCAAATTCATAGGCAATTACGGACTGATCATTCTGCTGCTCACTATCATCATCAAAATCGGATTACTGCCGTTGACCTATAAATCATACTTGTCACAGGCAAGTATGAAGGCACTTAAGCCTCAGATTGACGAACTTACCAAGAAATACCCTAAAGGAAGGGAACTGGAAAGGCAACAGGCCACCATGGCGTTGTACAAAAAGGCCGGTGTGAGTCCAATGGGTGGTTGCCTGCCCATGCTGCTGCAATTTCCCATTCTTTTTGCCATGTTCAGGTTCTTCCCTACTTCCATTGAACTTCGTCAGGAGAGCTTTCTCTGGGCAAAGGACCTATCAACGTTTGACGCCATCTTATCATGGGATGCGATTATTCCCATCCTTTCCAATATTTATGGAAACCATGTCAGTCTGTTTACCCTTCTTATGACTGTGTCCACCATTTTCCAGATGAAAATGAGTGATACCTCCATGTCATCACAACAGATGCCGGGTATGAAGACGATGATGTATTTTATGCCGGTGATGTTCATGTTTGTTTTGAACCGTTTTCCTGCCGGGCTTACCTATTATTACTTCCTGGCCAATATGATCACCATCGGACAGAATTACCTGTTCAAACAATTCGTGGATGAAAAGGAGCTGCTTCGAAAGATCGAAGAGAAAAAGGCCAAGCCCGTTAAAAAGTCGAAATGGCAGCAAAGGCTTGATGAAATGGCCAAACAGGCAGGACAAAAACCAGTAAAAAGAAAATAATTCAGATAATCAACTATATAAATGAAATTAGTTCAGAACAGGTATCAGCTTGACGGTATTGATGTAATCGGACTGGTTGAGAAATACGGTTCGCCGGTTTACGTTTACCAGACCTCAAAGATGAAGCAGCAATATGAAAAAATGCTGCATGCCTTCAAAGACATACCGGTAAAGATCAACTTTGCCTGCAAGGCATTGAACAATTTTAATGTGCTCACTTTTTTCAGAAAGCTGGGCAGCGGCCTTGATGCGGTTTCCATACAGGAAGTGCAGTTGGGGCTGAAAGCAGGTTTTAAACCACAGGATATTATTTTTACTCCGAATTGCGTATCCATCGAAGAAATTTCCGAAGGCGTTAAACTGGGAGTCCGCATTAACATTGATAATATCTCCATCCTGGAACAATTCGGCAATTTGTATGGGAGCAAGGTGCCTGTCTGTATCCGGATCAACCCACACATCATGGGTGGCGGTCACGAAAAGATCTCTACAGGGCACATTGATTCCAAGTTTGGCATATCGGCTTATCAGTTACCCCATGTTCACCGGGTTATTGAAGCCACCAATATACAGGTTGAAGGGCTTCACATTCACACCGGCTCAGATATTCTTGATGTGGAGGTTTTTCTTCGGGGGGCTGAGATTATCCTGGAAGCAGCCAAAAGTTTCCCCAATTTGCAATACGTTGATTTCGGAAGCGGTTTTAAGGTGCCCTATAAACCGGATGATTACTTTACCGACATTGAACATCTGGGAAAAGAGCTGACCAAAAGATTTAAAAAGTTCTACAAGGAATACGGACGTGAAATATCCCTCATATTTGAACCAGGCAAGTACCTGGTGAGTGAATCAGGGTATTTCTTTGCCAGGGTAAATGTAGTCAAGCAAACCTTATCCACGGTTTTTGCAGGCATTGATACAGGCTTAAATCACCTGATAAGGCCCATGTTTTATGACGCCTACCACCACATTTTGAATGTTTCCAACCCCAAAGGCAAACTAAGGATCTACACAGTAGTCGGATATATTTGCGAAACCGACACTTTCGGCTGGAACCGGAAACTCAACGAAGTGCATGAGGGCGATTACCTGGCATTTTTGAATGCCGGGGCCTATTGCTTCACCATGTCTTCCAACTACAACTCACGTCTCAGGCCACCTGAAGTGTTGATACATGAAGGGAAAGACTACCTGATCCGTCAACGGGAAACACTGGATGATATATTAAAAAATCAGGTCATTTTGGATTTATAAATGTTGTGTGCTCATGAATCGTCCTGGTATTGTATTTTTGGATGCTGATAGTTTGGGCGAAGTTAATGGATTTCACGAGCTTGCTGCGATCGGCGACCTTACTGTTTATGCAAGCACTTTGCCCGGGCAGCGTGCCGAGCGGATTCAAGGCAAAAAAATAGCCATCACCAATAAAGTGGTGATCGATAAGGGAATTATGGATGCCTGCCCCGATCTAAAACTGATTTGTGTTGCAGCTACGGGTATGAACAACATTGATCTTGACTATGCTTCGCATCAGGGTATAGCAGTAAAAAACGTTGCAGGTTATTCGACCGAAAGTGTGGTTCAACATACATTTGCAATGATTTTCTGTTTGTTTGGCAATCTCCCATACTACCTCAATTATGTAAAAAATGGCATTTATGCCCGAAGCAACATGTTTACACATCACGGCAGTCCATTTCATGAATTGTCGGGAAAGAAGTTTGGCATAATCGGAATGGGTACCATTGGTCGGAGAGTGGCAGAAATAGCCGTTGCTTTTGGCGCTGAAGTGATTTACTACTCAACTTCACAAAAAAACCTGAACACAGGCTACAAAAGTGTTCAACTTGAAACATTATTATCAGATTCAGATATCGTGTCCATCCATTGTCCACTTAATGCTTCTACGCGGAACCTGATCACTTATGAGAAGCTTCGGCTGATGAAGAGCAATGCCATGCTGATCAATACCGGCCGCGGAAGCATTATCAATGAAAGTGATCTGGCGCGCGCCCTGAATGAAAACCTGTTGGCAGGCGCGGCAATGGATGTGATGAAACAGGAACCACCGGATGAAACAAATCCTCTTTTTCATCTCAACAATCCTGACAAACTGCTCATCACACCTCACATTGCCTGGGCCAGTGTTGAATCCCGTGAGAGGCTCATGCGGGGAATTATTAGCAACATTTCTGAATTCCTGAAGTAAATTATTCTTCTGCGTTTCTTATTTTGTGTGATAACCAGTTTGTTGCCTTACTGACATAGCATTCATTATCAGGCCTCCTTAACAAATGTTTCTTTAGGAGTTTTAATCTTAACGTTTTCATTGACCTTTTTATGAAGGCCAATTGCTTTTTCTTCCGCCATTTCAAAAAAAGCTACTACATCTTTAAGACTATCTGCTTGAGCTGCAAGTTCCTCCGAACTGGTAGCCAGTTCTTCCGATGATGCAGCATTCTGCTGAGTTACCTGATTTAACTGCTGAATGGCGCCGTTAATCTGATCAGCTCCGGAATTTTGTTCAATACTGCTTGAAGCAATCTCCTGAACCAGCATGGATGTTTTTTGAATTTCCGGCGCCAGGGTTTCCAAAAGTTTCTTCGATTCTTCCGTTACCTTAAGGCTGGTTTTTGATAAACTCTCAATTTCACTGGCAGCTAATTTGCTTCTTTCGGCAAGTCTTCTAACTTCAGCTGCCACTACGGCAAATCCCCGACCATGTTCACCGGCTCTTGCAGCTTCAACAGCGGCATTCAGAGCCAATAAATTCGTCTGGAACGCGATGTCGTTAATGATGGTTATCTTTTCTGAAATAGTTCGCACAAATTCAAAACTCTCGCCTGCCTTTTCAGTTAACGCGTTCATTGTTGCAGAAGCTTTAACAGAGATGTTTTCTGTTTGTTGTGCATTGTCTTTGTTCTGCATAATATTGCTGGCCATTTGCTCCATCGAGGAAGAAATTTCTTCAGTTGCAGATGCCTGCTCTGTAGCTCCTTCGGATATTTGTTGCGAACTGGTACTGATATGTTTGCTTGCATCAGCAATACTGTCAGTTCCGGTTCTGATGGCAAGCACAATTTCGTTCAGGCTCTTCATCATCATGGAAAGCGACTCACACAATTCACCCACTTCGTCTTTCTGATTGATATCCAGCTTTACAGAAAGGTTACCCTTGGCTATTGCCTTGGAGAAAGCCACACTTTTCTGTAAGGGAATTCTGATAGACCTAATAATAATAATTTCGAATATTATGGCTAGAATAATGCCCAAAACTATGAGGATAGCAGCAATAGCCATTGACCTTACTGCCATCTCCTTCAATTGTGTAATGGATGCCTTAATGATTTCCTGGGAATTTTCTTCCAGCTCATTATACAATGTGTTCATTTGAGACACTTCTGCAATGACTTGTTTATGTAAGGTATCCAGCTCATTGTATTTAATTCTTGTTCCTTCTCTTCCTGTAAGAATACTGGTTTTTATCTCAATCATTCTGAATAATTGCTCATTTGCAATATGGTTATACGACGAATCGAGCTTGGCCACCAACCCGGAAATAGTCGCTTTTTCTTCCGCAAAATCGCTTCCCCAATCAGTTCCGACAGCCATATCATTGGCATCGCTCAAAACCTTCTTGAAACTTTCTTTGTTTGCGAGGTGGTTTTCCTGCCATTGCTTCAATACATCAAGATCTTTTGAGTCTTTAATCTCCATTAAGTAATAAAGATCTCTTAGAGCCAATGTTCTTGACCCCATGTTCATGCAGGTAAGTTGAAATCCCTTTACTTCATCTGTGACTTGTTTTTGAATAACCCGCAATGTTCTGTATTCGCTCAATCCTACAATAAATAAAATCAGGATTACAGCCGAAAATCCCAGTAAAAGCTTGGTGCTGATCTTTAAATCTTTAAATTTCATAATGGTTGATTTAGTTATTATTTTAATTTCTTCGTGTTAACAAGTTATTACACAAATTACTGATAATTATACGGTAGGAAAAACCAAATGTCTCATTAATTGATGATTTAGAATTAATTATAATAATTGGTTTATTCATGGAAAATTATTAGTAATTTAATGTCAGATTACACAAATAAAACTGTCAGCTGACATTAATACATTAAATCAATGGACCCTCTGCAGGTTTTACCCAATTGTATAAACTGTTCCATGGCCTGTGTCTTCTCGAAGTTAACCGACGACAGGATTGTCAGAAGTTTAAATAAGAAAGTCAGGGATGTTACCTTTCACAAGGGAGAGACTATCTATAAACAGCAATCGTTTATTTCCCAGGTCGTTTTTATCCGCGAGGGTTTGGCAAAATTGGTGCTTGAAGGGTCAAGCGGAAAAAACTTCATTGTTAGACTATACTCTTCACAGGATTATCTTGGATTGATGCAGGTTTTTCAAAAAAGCGAAAGCAGGTACACAGTTATTGCATTGAAAGATACCAGGGTGTGCATGATCGAAATCAATTTCTTCAGAGAACTTCTGTTAGAATATATTCAAATGAATGAAAAACTAAGTATCAGTTACCTGGAAGAAATTGATATCTTATATCAGAAGTTGACTTCACTGGGTACTAAGAGTATTCATGGGCGATTTGCAGACGTTTTGCTCTATCTGCATGGAGATAAGCTGAAAACTGAAGATGCTAACAGGTATTTAAGCCGAAAAGAAATAGCCGAAATGGCAGGAATGTCAGTAGAGAGCATGATCAGGTTATTCAATGAATTTAAAAATGACCAGATCATTGAAATTTCCAATAAAAACATTCTATTCAAAAACCAACATATTGTTGAAATATTAAGTCGTGTTGGTTGAAAGGATATAGTTTTCTTTAAATGTATCTTCTGATTACACCCAAAAAGTCATTTGGTTTTATAGGTTTGGAAAGATAATCCTCAAATCCGGCCGACATAAAATAAGTTCTGTCTTCAGGCCGGGCATAAGCTGTGAGTGCAATTACCACCTGATTAGGCATCTTTTTCTTGATGATTTTGGTTGCCTCAAATCCATCCATCACGGGCATCTTAATGT
>CAYVBH010000176.1:0-8503 GCA_964449015.1 uncultured Bacteroidales bacterium | reverse complement strand
TTTGGCGATTACACACTTTCCAGGCGTGCGCCTTCGACCACTCGGCCATCTCTCCCTTTCATTATTTGGGGCCGTAAAAATAGTAAAAAAACAAGAATAAACAGATTATATGCAAAAATGTCCGAAATATATCTGTTTAACCTGATCATCTAATGTGAGTTGTATCCGAAAAAAAGATCGGATTAAGCTATTTAGTCATCAACCTCAGGTCGTAGGTTGTTCCGCTTGAATACACAATATATACCTTTCCATCGGAGCCAATAGCCATACCATTGGTTGTGGAATTGGTTTCATCAGGAAGATCAACCAGGGTAAAACTGCCCGAAGAAAGCGCACCGTACCTTAGTGTGCTGTGATTAGAAAACAAAATGTGGGGTGTGCCTTCAGGATCAATGGCAACATTGCCGTCAGCCAAGTTGGATGATTCAACGGGAAATATAGTTCCATTGTTGTAAAACATCATTTCTTCTGCACTATAGTCATAATAAATTAAATAAGTTGCATTATTATCGGTATTGATGGCTATGTCGGGTGACCAGCCGGTAACATCGCCTGAATTCGCCACTCCATCTACTATGTAATTGCTCACCAGTTCACCTGCAGTATTTATAACCTGCATTCTTAATACGCCTTCTCCTCCATGCTCATAGGCAACATAGGCGTTTTCATTAACATCAAGCGCTATTCTTGGTCTTACACTAGTCCAGTATGAAAACATGTCCTGATAAAGCATAGTACCGCTAATATTGGTCAAATGATTTAGTCTAAAATCCTCATCACCTAAAACAATATGAACTTTTCCGTCTGATGTAGCTGCTATACCCATTCCGCTTACTGAGCCGTCAACTTCATAAACCGGGATTTTAACCATTGTGCCGGTAACGTTGGTTGCATAGTAAACTATACTGTGAGAATTAAGTTCATTAGTGATAGTGGCATAAAGGATATGAACATTTCCGTTATCATCCACCGCTATATCGTTATACCCTAAAATCATTACAATTCCAGCAGCAGATACAAGGGTCTCCTTACTCCACGACCCGGATTTATTGTGGGCATATTTGAGGTTTGAATCGTCGGTATAACAAAGGTGCAACTTATTGTTTCCGTCAATGGCAACAGAAATATCGTTTCCGGCAGCATTAATATCATCTACTACTGTAATACTCCATCCGTCCTTCATGGTTCCTTCATCATCTTTTTCTTTACTGCAGGAAACTAAAGCAACAATGATCAATAGAAAAGCTAGTTTTTTCATAGTATCAAATTTTTATTGTGAATTCAGATGGTAAGGTCAAAAATTGGGTATTCAGGTATACGAGTTTTAGTATGTACGGTTGGATTCTTTTGACTAACTAAGATTATCTTAATAGAAAGGCTGCAAAAACTTTTATAGACCGGTTCCTGTGGCGATGAAAAGGAAAGCCTGACAAGAGTCTCAAAATTATTCCGTCATTTCTCCCCTTAGCGACAGGGCAAGGTGTTTGGATATCCAGTCGTTATCATTGCTCACGGCAGTAAGGTACATCAGCTTGGTAACCGCAGCTTCGGTGGTAATATCCCGGCCTCCGATCACACCTGCCTCGGCAAGCAGCCTGCTGGTCTCGTATAAACCCATCTCCACACTGCCGGTTTTGCACTGCGTTACATTCATGATGAGGATACCCCTTCCCAGCGCTTCTTTAACACAAGTGATAAACCATTCCTGATCAGGCGCATTACCGGCGCCAAAAGTTTCCATGATCACCGCCCGTAATCCTTGTAATTGAAACACCGATTCCACCATATTGCGGCTGATGCCGGGAAAGAGTTTGAGGATGATCAGGTTGCTGTTGAGCTCTTTGTGCACAATCAACGGTTGCTTTTTATAATTATACCTGATGGCACTGTAATTATACCGAATGTGCACCCCGCTTTCGGCAAGAGCAGGATAATTTCCCGACACAAAGGCATTGAAATCCTCGGTGTTGTTTTTGGTGGTGCGATTGCCCCGGTAAAGTTTGTTTTCAAAGAAGATACCCACCTCAGGCACCACAGGTTCGCCGCCTTTCATGGCCGCCGCTATTTCCAGTGAGGAAATCAGGTTTTCCTTGGCATCAGTTCTTAAGGAACCAATGGGCAATTGTGACCCAGTGAATATAACCGGTTTGGCCAGGTTCTCGAGCATAAAGCTCAGTGCTGATGCGGAATAAGCCATGGTATCGGTGCCGTGCAGCACAATAAAGCCATTGAAGTTGTTGTAGTTCTGCTCAATAATCTCAGCAATCCGGATCCAGGCAGCAGGATTGATATTGGAAGAATCCAACGGGGGATTGAATGCATAAGAACTCAGATTGAAACCGAATTTTTTCAATTCAGGAACCTCCTGCAGAATGTTGTCGAACCTGAATGGTTTCAATGCTCCTGTCTCCTGATCCTGCACCATGCCGATGGTGCCGCCGGTATATATGACCAGAATGGATGTTTTCTTATTTTCAACCATGATCCAGTGAAAAAAGATTCAGCACGTTTTGGGTGGTTACAGCTGCCACTTCATCCAAAGATAGGTTTTTTATTTGTCCTATGGCTTCGGCAATAAGAGGAATATACGCACTTTCGTTTCGTTTGCCCCTGTATGGCACTGGCGTGAGATACGGTGAATCGGTTTCCAGCACCAGCATATGCAAATCGGTTTCACGAACCACTTCTGGCAATGTGGATTTTTTATACGTGAGAATCCCTCCGATGCCCAGTTTAAATCCCATGCCTGTTACCTTCTTAGCAATTTCAACATCTCCGGTAAAGGCATGGAAGATACCATTAAGGCCCTTGTTTTTATATTTGTCAAGAATATCCAGGATTTCGCGAAAAGATTCGCGGGCATGTATGACCACCGGAAGGTGATTCCGAAGCGACAAATCGAGCTGGGTGGCGAAGGCGATACGCTGCTCATGAATAAAAGTTTTGTCCCAGTACAAATCAATCCCGATTTCCCCGACTCCCGCAAAAGTTCCCTTCATCAATTCTTTTTCAACTATTTGAAGCTCATCCTGATAATTTTCTTTTACCGAGGTAGGATGCAGGCCCATCATGGTGTAACAGATACCGGGGAAGGCTTCGGCTAAACTATTCATCGAACTGATGCTGGTACTGTCGATATTGGGAAGTAGAATTTTGCGGACCCCTTGTTGCAAAGCCCTTTTAACAACCAGTTCCCTGTCATTGTCGAATTCAGTCAGGTAAAGGTGCGCATGGGTATCGATGAAGAAAGGCATGTGATAATTTGAAAATTTGATAATTTGAAAACCTGCCCGCCGGGTCAGACGGGTTTGAAAATTAGCCTAAATCCCGGTACAATTTTAGGACAAATATCAGTTCATCATGACTTATTCTTATCATGTCAATTGATAAACCTTTCCCGGCAGACATTTCACAATTCCTTTGAATTCCAGGTTCAGGAGTATTCCCGACGCCTTGCTTACCGGCATGTTTCCTTGGATGGCAATCTGGTCAATAGCTGCAGATTGACTGCGGATGATTTCGGTAAGCATCTTTTCTTCTTCAGTTAACTCGGCAAAGAGTTCTCTCTGGATATTTCCCGCTTTCTTGTCGGTTCGTTGCCACCCCATGAGGTATTCCAGGTCGTCGAGATTTTCAATCAGTGCCGCCCGGTTGGTTTTGATCAGCCGGTTGCAGCCAATGGAATATTTATCGTCAACCCGGCCGGGAAAAGCAAACACATCACGGTTGTATGAATTGGCAATGTCGGCTGTAATGAGTGCTCCACCCTGTTCGCCTGATTCTACAACTACTGTGGCATCGGCCAGTCCGGCAATGATGCGGTTTCGTTTCACAAAATTGGGCGCTTCGGGCTTTTCGTCGTGTCTGAATTCAGTAACCAGAGCTCCCTTTTCAGCCATGAGCCTGGCGGTTTCCCGGTGCGCCGAAGGATAAATTGTGGACAGGCCATGTCCCAACACACCAACGGTATCGAGGTTATTTTTCAGTGCGGCCTTATGGGCGCATATGTCAATGCCGTAAGCCAGCCCGCTTACAATGAGCATATCGGGGTGACAGGCTGCAATCTGATCAACCAGGTTGCGCGTCATGCTCCGGCCATAATCGGTGGGATTCCGGGTGCCTACAATACTCACCACTTTTTGCCGGCTAAGTATTGCATCCCCCTTGACATAAATAATAATCGGAGCATCCTCACATAGTTTCAGGCGTTCCGGGTATTCGTGGTCAAGGTAAAACAGTGCCTTTATGCGGTGCTTTTCAATAAACTCAATTTCCTGGTCGGCCTTATCCAGATTTTTGTGGCTGGAAATCAGCGTGGCCAGTTTTTCGGCAATTCCGGGTATTTTGGACAACCGGGCCTTCTTTTCGTGAAATACACCTTCCACGCTTCCGCAATAGGCAATAAGGCGTTTGGTAAGTATGGGGCCAATCTTAGGAATGAGACCAATAGCGATCTTGTAACGAATATCTTCCTGAATTTTACTTATATCTGACATCTGATAACAAACTTTCAACCTACAACAAGCCCGGCCGGCAGGCAAGCCCACAACTTTCTATACCATCAAAACGCCCAAATTCCTGCCCTACTTCTCATTCTCCCTTTTGATCCGGTTCAGTGTGATGAGCAGTGAGTTACGTTCTTCGGGACTCAGTGCTGTAATGGACACAGGCGGGTATTTTGCCAGACCTTTTCCTGAACGTTTTAATAGTGTAATCGACTCACGGTATCTCATAAAAAAAGATTTCAGTGTGTATCCTGCAAATTCCCTTTTCGGAATTTCAATGGAGTTCTTTTTTGAAGTAAAATAGGTGGGGGCAAAATACCGCAGGACGATTTTGTCCGATTCATCGCTGAAATAAATGTAATTGTAATTCCGGAACGACTCGTAAAAAGCATAAATGACATAAGCAATTGCAAAAAAAATAGCCAGCAGGCTGTTCTTGATTCCTTTGAACAGGTCGTAAACCGGTAAAAAAAGAAGCAGGCAGATCACCAAAACCAGAAAAAGCAGCGCGAATAGCTTTCCGAGATTTTTTTTCAATATTGTTTTTTTAATATCGATAATCATAACACGAGTGTATTACTCAAAGTTATTATTTTATTTATTTCGCAATTGGAGTATCCATTACGATCTTTTTTTTTCAAAAAAATCTTTCAGTAGTTGGCTGCATTCGATTTTAAGCACCCCTCCTTGAACAACAGTCTTTGGATGCAACAGCTTATCCCTCACAAGTGTGAAACCTCTTTTTTCATCATCAGCGCCAAATACTATTTTTCCGAGTTGTGTCCAGTATGAAGCTCCGGCACACATCACACAGGGTTCCAGCGTTACATACAGGGTACATTCATTCAAGTATTTGCCGCCTATGGTATTGGTGGCTGCTGTGAAGGCCTGCATTTCCGCATGGGCTGTGGGGTCGTTGAGCGTTTCGGTGAGGTTATGTGCCCTGGCAATGATCCGGTTGTTCCACACAACAACGGCTCCCACAGGTACTTCATCCTGTTCGAAAGCTTTCTGTGCTTCCTTAAGTGCCTCGTTCATGAAATACGCATCGCTATACAGTTCCATTGACAAATATTGTAATTTAATTCCTATTTTCGCAAGTAAAATAACGGATAATTGCTATGTACAGAACCCATACCTGTGGTGAGTTGCGGTTAAGCGACGAGGGAAAACAAATAACATTAAGCGGCTGGATTCAGCGTTCACGCAATCTGGGCGGAATGACGTTCATTGACCTGCGCGATCGTTATGGCATTACCCAGCTTGTGTTCAACATGGAAACCAATGCATCGCTGTGCAGCGAAGCCCGTAAACTTGGCAGGGAATATGTGCTGATGGTTGAAGGTATTGTAACCGAACGCAGTAATAAAAATCCTAAAATGCCTACCGGTGAAATCGAAATACAGGTTTCAAAAGTTACGGTGCTCAATGCTTCCGATACCCCTCCGTTTACCATAGAAGACGAATCAGACGGAGGTGATGAGCTTCGGATGAAATACCGTTACCTCGATTTGCGCCGGAACCCGGTGAAGAACAACTTACTGTTGCGGCACAGGATGGCCTTTGAATCGCGCCATTACCTGAACAGTCAGCAATTTGTTGAGGTGGAAACACCCGTACTGATTAAAAGCACACCCGAAGGAGCCCGCGACTTTGTTGTTCCTTCAAGGGTAAACCCGGGACAGTTTTATGCACTACCGCAATCACCGCAAACCTTTAAACAATTGCTGATGGTGGCAGGTTACGACAGGTATATGCAGATCGTAAAATGTTTCCGCGATGAGGATCTGCGTGCCGACAGGCAACCCGAATTCACACAAATCGACTGTGAAATGTCGTTTGTGCATCAGGAAGATATTCTGAATATGTTTGAAGGCCTGATCAAGCACCTTTTTAGGGAAGTCAAAGGAATCACCTTTGACCAGGCGTTTCCCCGGATGACTTTTGCCGAAGCCATGGAAAAATACGGCAACGACAAGCCGGATATCCGGTTTGGAATGGAATTCGTTGAAATCACCGGCAGGGTAAAAGGGAAGGGATTCCAGGTATTTGATGCAGCTGCTTATGTTGGGGGCATTGTGGCCAAAGGATGTGCAGAATATACTCGCAAGCAGCTGGATGAGCTTGCCGAATTTGTTAAAAAGCCCCAGGTAGGGGCAAAAGGACTTGTATTTGTTCGTTATGGAGCTGATAATACGCTGAAATCATCAGTGGATAAATTCTACAGTCCGGACGACCTGAAGGGAATAGCAGCAGCAGCAGGGGCAGCAGCAGGTGACCTGATTCTGATACTGGCCGGCGATAGGCATTCCACACTGAAAGCCATGAGCGAATTGAGGCTGGAGATGGGAAATCGGCTGGGATTGCGCGATAAGAATGTGTTCAAACCCCTGTGGGTAATTGATTTTCCGCTGCTGGAGTGGGATGAAGAAACCAAGCGATTTTATGCCATGCACCACCCGTTTACCTCACCCAAACCCGAAGATGTTCAGTATCTCGAAAGCGATCCGGCCCGTGTCAGGGCCAATGCTTATGACTGCGTCATCAACGGCGTAGAAGTGGGCGGAGGTTCCATCCGTATCCATGAAGCCGGGTTACAAAAAAGAATGTTTACAGCACTCGGATTTACTGATGTGGAAGCAGAACGCCAGTTCGGTTTCCTGATGAGCGCATTTAAATTTGGCGCTCCTCCGCATGGCGGCATAGCCTTTGGCTTAGACAGGCTGGTATCACTGTTTGCCGGGGAAGATTCCATACGCGATGTGATCGCTTTTCCGAAGAACAATGCCGCCCGCGATGTCATGGCCGATTGCCCGAGCGAAATTGCTGATGAGCAGCTGAAAGAATTGTCGATCTGGGTGCAAAAGTTATAACTTGCATTCTTTATTAAACCAGTTCTCTTTAGTATTTAGGGAGCGACGTGTTCGTTATCGCACACCATTTGTATCAAAACAATACAGGACAAGAAAGTCCTGAATAGCCTGCAAATATCAGATAAACAAATAAATGAACAATTTGGCATGATTCCTGTTTACCTGTTTGTACATTGAACAAACATTAAAACCAGCAATCATGAAAACCACAGTAAACACCAACCGGAATACCAGCATCCTAATGACAGCCGCCATAGCTGTATTTGCAGCAACAGGAACATTGAATGCAGGTATGAGTGAAGAGGCAAGGGCAGCTGAGCGTGTTGAAAAACTGACCCATGCATTAGAGCACTCACTGAAATATGAGGCACCTGAAAATACCGAAACCGCCACCTCAGGTTATCCTACTCTGAAAGTTACCGCCGAAGAGGTAGAAGCAGCACTTGAAAACATTGAATCATTAACTGCAGCCACTGAAGAAAGCATAAGATATCAGGCACCGCAGGTAAGTGATGATATCACCAATTATGAAATGAATGTTGCATGGGAACGTTTGGAAGATCTGAACCTGACTATTGAAGAAGAAGTTCGATATCAGGCTCCTGAAATGGCAGCAGATAATTCCTTTGATGAAGCAGTAGCTGCAATGGACGCAGAAAATGGCAACCTGGCCGTAAAATAATTAATCAAGTCGCAATACGGCCAGAAACGCTGATTGAGGAACTTCAACATTACCAATCTGGCGCATCCGCTTCTTTCCCTTCTTTTGTTTCTCAAGCAGTTTTCTTTTCCTGGAGATATCTCCTCCATAACACTTAGCAGTAACATCTTTCCGAACCGCTTTGACGGTTTCCCTTGCAATGATCTTTGAACCAATAGCCGCCTGAATGGCAATATCAAACTGCTGCCTTGGGATCAGTTCCCTAAGTTTTTCGCAAATCCGCCTGCCGAAAGCATAGGCATTATCACGGTGAATCAGCGATGACAAAGCGTCAACCAGGTCACCATTGAGCAATATATCCAGTCGCACCAGGTTAGCCTGTTTATAACCAATGTAATGATAGTCAAATGAGGCATATCCTTTGGAAATGCTTTTCAGCTTGTCGTAAAAGTCGAAGACGATTT
>CAYVBH010000175.1:0-8581 GCA_964449015.1 uncultured Bacteroidales bacterium | reverse complement strand
CGCACCGGGCAGGCCATGAGTTGTCGTATTATCCCGGTGAGATCACGCTGCGCCTGGCCGATGTGGTGGTGATCAATAAAATTGACACTTCTGTACCCGAACATATTCAAACTGTGCGCCAGAACATTACTGCGGTTAATCCCACAGCCCTGGTTGTTGACGCTGCATCGCCCCTTACCCTCGACAAGCCTGAAAGCATCCGGGGTAAAAGGTGCCTGGCCATTGAAGACGGACCTACCCTCACGCACGGAGAGATGAAACTGGGCGCCGGCACGGTTGCCGCCATGAAATGGGGGGCAAGTGAACTGGTTGATCCGAGGGATTATGCTGTGGGTAAGATCAAAGAAACTTTCGAAACCTACCCCAACATAGGAACCCTGTTACCTGCCATGGGATATGGAAAGCAGCAGGTGGCCGATCTCGAGAAAACCATCAACGCCACACCCTGTGATGTGGTGGTGATTGGTACACCAATTGATCTGAACCGGATTATAAAGATCAATAAGCCAACCGTGCGGGTAACCTATGAATTGCAGGAGATTGGCTCGCCCAACCTGCAGATGGTGCTGGAGGCTTTTGTCAAGAAGATGAAAAAGTAACCGTCATTGCATGCCTGTCTGCGGACGGCAGGGAGCGAAGCGGATACAGCAATCTTGGTTCATGCTGAGATTGCTTCACTTCGTTCGCAATGACGCACTACCAGTCATTGCGAGCCTGTCTGCCGGTCGGTATTCGGTTTCAGGTATTGCTGCACCAATTCAATTAACTGCCCCGGCCGGATCGGTTTGGACAGGTAATCACTGAAGCCTGCCGCTTTGATGCGGCTTGCATCATCAACCATGGCATAGGCAGTTTGGGCGATAATAGGTATGCCTGGGCGCATTTCACGTATCATTCTGGCAGCCTCAAATCCATCCATTTCTGGCATTTTAATATCCATCAGGATCAAATCAACCGGTTGGCTGGAATTCCTGCGAAAGAAGCTGGTTATTTCAGTTCCGCTCCGGAAACTGATGACGTTTACATTCATTTTACTCAATATGCGGGTCAACAAAAAAAGGTTGCTTTCGTCGTCTTCCGCAATGGCAACCGAATAGCTTTCCCGGTTTTCATTCCGGACATCCTCCGGCATTTTTGAATCTTCTGAAATAGCATTCATTTCTACTATCCTGAGAGGTAATGTGAAATAGAAACCAGTGCCCCGGCCGGGTACAGATTCTACCCAGATTTTACCACCCAGTGAATCGCACAGCTTCTTGCAAATGGACAATCCCAGACCAGCGCCGGCATGAAATTTGTCAACATGGTCTTCAGCTTTCCAGAAGCGGTTAAAAATATGGGGTAGGTCTTTCTTTTCAAATCCGATACCGGTGTCTTTTACATAAAAGGTAATGTGATCAGGAGTTTCCCTAGTGCAGCCTATCTCAATCGTACCTTTTTGAGTGAATTTCACAGAATTGGACAACAGGTTGCTCAAAATCTGCTTAAACCTTCCCCGATCTGTATGAAGCACTAATTCGCTGTTTGCTTCAATGGAGGGTATTGTGATACTGACCTGGTTCCGGTCAATGCCCGTATTAAAATAATCAACAAGTTCAACTATCAATTCGTGAACTGAAAAGGACTCAATGTTTGATTCCACTTGTCCTGCTTCAATTTTCGACAAGTCCAGGATATTTTCAATGATGTGGAGCAACTGGTAACCATGTGAGTTGATGATCCGGAAATATTCGTCCCGGTCTTCGGGAGATAATGAATCAACATTCAACAACGAGGAAAATCCGATAATGGCATTGAGGGGCGTTCGGATCTCATGCGACATATTGGCCAGGAAGGCTGATTTCAGACGGTCCGATTCCTCGGATTTCTCTTTTGCCTCCTGAAGTTCCTTATGAGTAACAGTCAGGTGTTCGTAAATTTCCTTGAGCTCGGTATTCATTTCATTAACCTCCTGGTTGGCCTCCTTAAGCATCACATTCTTCTCCTTTATTTCATCAAGTTTTTGAAGCACCAGTTCCTCGGCCGTCTTTCTCTGCCTTATTTTCAAGTACAGCATTATTACAATAACCAGGAGAAATCCAATCAAAACGATCAGCGCAAAAATAAACTTGAGATATTTTACCAGCACTTCATGAGGCTCATTAATAATTATCGCATCCTCAGGAAGGTTATTTTTTGATATTTGATATCGTTCAAGAATTTTATAGTCAAAATAAAACTTGTTATCAGGTATGACTACCCTTTCGGGTGGGGTATAACCAGGGGAATCGATAAACTTTAATGCCAGATTAGCAGCATCCCTGCCGTGTACGCTGCCTATGATAATAATTCCTCCGGCAATTCCTTTACCTAAAAGTGTTTCACTTTCCATAAAAATGGGAACCTTTGATCTTTGGATCACCAGTAAATTTACTGCTTCTGTGTTGTACGAATTTCCTTTTTTATCCTGATTGTAATTTATCAGACCTATGGCAGCGCCCTTCTCAATTGCACTTACTGTCTGCAACATGGAGTCCAAAGAAAGACCGGATAAATAAACAAACTGAAAACGACCGGCATATTCAGGTTCAAGGCTTCGGATGTACCTCATGTTGATCAGGCTGGTTGTTGTAATGCCGTCAGAAATGAAATACAGTTTTTTCAGATCAGGCATAGCCTGTACGATCAGGTCAATTTCGGCCTTCAAATCGATTCCTTCCAGAATTCCATAAAAGTTGGTATTTTCAAATTGGTAGTCATCAGCATTGTTGATGCCGCAAAATACCACAGGCACTCCGGGTATCAGGCTGTCGGCATATTCCATCATGAAATCGAGCGCGTCATTGTCGCTTACAATGGCTACATCGAATCGGATATTGCGGTACTTATTTTTATATAGATCATACAGATCATCAAATTGGGACCTTTCAAATCGTTTTGTATCCAGGAACTCGATATAGAGCTGTACGTCCCTGCGTTGATGAAACACATTCAAAACACCTGAAACAACGCTGTCAGCCCAGGAATATGTAGGTGCATAGGAATTGATATACAGCACATTGTTTCCTGCAGAAACATTTTCCTGGGATTGAATCTTATCTGTGTAAACAATAAGAAACATTACAATTGCGAGAAGCTTTGCTGCTTTCCTTGCCATTTGCTGATGGAATTATTTCTCATACATGATTACACGCGTTCAGGGTATAAGAATTTTTTTACTTTTTCAATTAATGTACCTGGCCTGATGGGTTTTGAAATATAGTCGTCAAATGACAAAGATTTAATCTTGTTCACATCTTCAACCATGGCATAGGCAGTCTGGGCAATGATAGGTATCCGGGGTTCCAGTTTCCGGATGATTTTTGTAGCCGCATATCCATCCATGCCGGGCATTTTGATGTCCATCAGGATCAGATCAACCTTTTGATGCGAGCTATCCTGAAAGAATTTAACAATTTCCTTTCCGTTTTTAAAGCTGATAATTTCCACCTGCAGCTTTTTCAGAATCCGGGTCAGGAGATACAGGTTGTAGGTTTCGTCTTCTGCAATGGCAATGGTGAAGCCGTTCCAATTTTGGTTGCCGGAGTCGGCCGGGCTGATGTGACTGGCTTTTAACCTTGATTTGTTCACAAACGAAGCCGGAAATGCCACATAGAAAGTGGAGCCAATTCCGGGAGTTGATTCTACCCATATTCTTCCACCCAGTGCTTCGCTTAACTTTCTGGTGATCGACAGTCCCAGACCTGTGCCGGCATAAAACCGCTCGCCCTGCTCATTTGCTTTCCAGAATCTGTTGAATATATTGTCCAGATCTTTCTTTTCAATACCAATACCCTGGTCTTTCACAAAAAAGGTGATTTCATCTTTCAGGTCATCATGATACCCTATTTGAATAATGCCCTTGTGGGTGAATTTCACTGCATTCGACAGCAGGTTGCTGAAAATCTGTTTGAACCGCATCGGATCGGAATTCAGCATAATTTGGGAATTATTTTCTGGTATTGATAAACATACGTCTACCGGATCATCACCATTACCCGGCCTGAAAGAATTCACCAGTTCAACAAGCAGGTCGTTGACTGAAAAAGATTCCGTGAATATTTTCAATTGACCCGATTCAATCTTTGATAAATCAAGGATATCGTCGATAATATGGAGCAGCAGATCACTGTTTGAAGCGATGATCCGGAAATATTCCTCCCGGTCTTCTGATGTCATGGAGGCGTCAGAAAGAAGTGACGAAAATCCGAGAATTGCGTTGAGGGGTGTCCGGATTTCGTGCGACATGTTTGCCAGGAACGCTGATTTCAGCCTGTCCGACTCTTCAGACTTTTTTCTGGCCTGAATCAATTCATCATTCGTTTTTGACAGGTGCTCGTTGATTTCTTCCAACTCGGCATTCATTTCGTTTACGCGAATGTGCGCAGACACCAGTTTTTCGTTTTTTTCCCTTATTTCATCCAGTTTTAGCCTTACCAGTTCTTCGGCTTTCTTTCTTCTGCTGACATTCCTGAAAAGCAGCATGTTAATCAGCAATAACAGACCAATTAGTGCACATAGCAGAAAGATGTATTTCAGGTATTTGAGAACCGAATGGGGTTTGTTAATGATGACGGAGTCTTCGGGGAGCAGCTTTTTCGAAATATTGAACCGGTTCAGCACCTGGTGATCAAAATATGAGGTTCTTTTTGATCTGACCAATTGTTCTGAGGGTCTATAATTCTTGTTGTTGATGAATTTAAGCGCCAGTTGGGCAATCTCATGGCCATATGAGGCCACTTTATTAAACATTCCTCCTGCCAGTCCCTTTCCAAGCATAAGCTCGTTATCGGTAATTATTGGTACAGTCGATTTTTGAACAATTTCAAAATAGGTGGCTTCAATATTAACCGGGTCACCTTGATCATTCTGGTAATAATTAATCAAGGCAATCGCATTTCCTTTTTCAATCAGGGATACAGCCTGCATCAGTGAATCTAAGGAATAATTATGTATGTATTCGAATTTCAGATGGCTGGCGTATAAGGGTTCCATCTGCTTGATGATACTGAGGTTCGAAAGTCCGGTGGTACTGTTGTCGGTTATAAAATAGACCTTTTTACAATCAGGAATAACCCTGATGATCAGATCAATATCTTCTTTCAGGTCTACCGTTTCCAGTATTCCATAAAACTCCCTTCCTTTGAAGCTGTAGTCACCGGGATTGTTGATTCCGCCAAAGATCCTGGGAACACCGGGAGCCAGGCTGTCTCCGTACATCATGATGAAATCCAGCGCATCGTTGTCGGTAGTAATTACTACATCAAAGTGGATGTCCTTGTATTTCTCACGATAAATCCTGTATAGCTGATCGAAATGCGTTTGACCGAAACGTTTTGCGTCGAGAAATTCAACGTACATGCGAATATCAGGTCTGGAAGTGAAGGACTTTTGAATTCCCGAGAAAAGACTATCGGTCCAGAAATAGCCAAGTGCATAGGAATTAACGTACAACACATGATGCATTCCCGATTGGATATCCTGAAGCCTGGCTTTCCCTGAAACGAGCGTTAACAGAATCAGAAATGCCCATGCATGCTTTGCAATTTTGCCCATATCTCGGTGAAAAGATTATTCAAGCGCCAAACCTGGGATTAAAATAAGCAAAAAAAACGGCGATTTTTAAAGTTTTACAATTTTTTTGCATGAAGGGCTCGTTTACCCATGCGTTCATTGGCACTTTGAGTTACCCCTACGCATGAATCCGACACAATTGAAACAAAAATTTTGGTTGCTACAGAAACAAGATTAAATTTGGTAGGTCTTTACCAGGGTTCATTTGTTTTGCAGATTTTGAAAAAAGTTGATTGCTTTCCGGTAAGAATTCCGTTAACGCACACGGAAACTGACCCGGAACAGGGTGAGTTTATTTTGAGTGCATTGCCAAATGAATGTATGAAACAAGAAATATCGGGTAATAACATGTAACGGGTTAACCTTTATGAAAACTGAATTAAGATATGCCAATCACCCTGATGATTTCAGAAGTTATGACACCACGCGGATCCGCAAGGAATTTCTTATTGAAACGCTGTTTGTACTGGGAGATATTACGCTCACTTACAGTATGTATGACCGCTACATCGTGGGCGGAGCCATGCCAACGGACAAGCCCTTGAAACTGGAAGCATTTGACGACCTGAAAGCTGCGGAATTTCTTGACCGCCGCGAAATGGGAATGATCAATGTAGGTGGTGACGCAGAAATTGTCGCCGGTGGAACTTCATACATGCTGGGGTATAAGGAAGCGCTTTACCTGGGGAAGGGAACTGCCGGCATTACATTCAGTTCGACTGACAAAAGCCGGCCGGCAAAACTCTATATCAATTCGGCACCTGCCCACCATGCTTATCCATGCAAAAAAGTTTCGCTTAATGAGGCCATAGTAGCTGAAATGGGAAGTCTTGAATCGTCGAACCACCGCAAAATAAATAAATTACTGGTGAATGGTGTGGTGGAAACCTGCGGGCTTCAGATGGGGCTTACCACGCTGAGTCCCGGCAGCGTTTGGAACACCATGCCGCCGCATACTCACGGCCGGCGTATGGAGGCTTATTTTTATTTTGAAGTTCCGGAAGGACAGGCTATATGCCACTTCATGGGCGAACCCGATGAAACCCGTCACATCTGGATGAAGAACGACCAGGCTGTCATTTCCCCGTCATGGAGCATACACAGCGCTGCCGGAACGGCCAATTACTCGTTTATATGGGGAATGACCGGAGAAAACCTGGATTACGGCGACATGGACATCAGACAACCCGATCAGTTGAAGTAAACAAAGTTTATCATGATACAAAAACTATTCGACCTCACCGGAAAAGTAGCCCTGGTTACCGGGGGAACCCACGGAATCGGGCTGGCCATAGGAATCCTTCTGGGCAGGGCAGGAGCCAGGGTTTGTGTAAATGACCGCGACGAGGACAAATTGCAGGGCTGCCGTAAGGCTTTTGCTACGGAAAACATGGAGGTTTATACCCTTGTATTTGATGTGACCAATGAACAGGATGTCAACAGGGGTATTTCAGAAATTGAGAAAAACGTGGGCCCGATAGATATTCTGGTAAACAATGCCGGAATTATCAAGAGAATTCCCATACTGGATATGCCGGTGGCCGATTTCAAACAGGTGATCGATGTGGATCTCATTGCACCACTCATCGTTTCCAAAAGGGTTGTTCCAGGAATGATCCGAAAGAAACAGGGCAAAATAATCAACATGTGTTCCATGATGAGTATTTATGGTCGAAATACCGTATCGGCCTATGCCTCTGCCAAGGGCGGTTTGAAACTATTAACTGCTAACATGACCTGTGAATGGGCCAAATACAACATCCAGATCAACGGCATTGGTCCTGGTTATATTGCCACCTCGCAAACTGCGCCTATCCGTGAAAACGGTCACCCTTTCAACGAACTGGTTATGATGCGCACGCCGGCAGGCCGTTGGGGCGAGCCGGAAGATGTCGCCAACGCGGCCCTGTTCCTGGCATCAAAAGCCAGCGATTTCGTTAACGGGCATATCCTGTTTGTGGATGGCGGAATTCTGGCCAATTTCGGTTATGTGAAGGGCGAGAATGAGGTGGTGTAGGCGAGACTGTATTTTGCATATTGAAAACCATTGTAAATAAACCCGGGAATATGAAAACCTTCAGAAACTCTCTATTTGGCCTGATTATTCTCTTCTCTGCAATGACCGCCTGCAGTAAAGATAAGACGTATATTGTCAGCAATAGTGGCAGCGAACCAGTAACCGATCTGGCGTATATACTGAACCGGTCAGTAGTGAATAAGTACCTGGCTGATTCAACTACAGAATTGAAGCCCGGTGTGCGCGATGAGAGCGGAACCTGGCTGCCATCACAGTGTGACGATGTGGATAGCGACGGCAGGTGGGATGAACTGGCTTTTCTGTGCAGCCTGAAAGCCGGTGAAAGCAAAAAGGTGGTTTTTGAAATTCCGGATTCCCTGCCCGAATTTCCAAAACGAACCAACATCCGGTTTGGCCGCATGACAAAGCCCTTTGAAGAAGTGACCGCCGACCTTCGCTTGAAAATAAACGTTATTACTACCCCGGAATACCAAATGGAAGGACCGGCCTGGGAAAACGATGTAATTGCTTTCCGTAACTACTACGATGCGCGCAACGGCATAGATATCTTCGGGAAATGTACAGCGGAAATGGTAATGGACAGTGTAGGTGTCAACGGCAGGGTATACCACACGCTGGCCGATTGGGGTATGGATATTTTAAAAGTCGGCAATTCCCTTGGCGCCGGTGCCATTGCCATTGGTATTGGTGATTCGCTGTATCGCGTGGGACCCTGCGAAGAAGGCAGATACCGGCACATCGGCGAGGGTCCGGTGCGGGCCCTGTTTGAGCTTACCTATAAGAACGTACCGGCCGGAAGTCGCCGATACAACATTAAACACCGGATTTCCATTTATGCCGGTGAGCATTTTTACCGGAGCGAAGTATGGGTTGACAACCTACAGGGCGATGAGGAACTGGTTACCGGCATTGTGAACCTGCATGATGTGGCTGCCGACACCTTTGATTCGG
>CAYVBH010000174.1:0-8589 GCA_964449015.1 uncultured Bacteroidales bacterium | reverse complement strand
TCCCTGCGCCATTCCTGATCACGTGATTCTTTCTGGTTATTGGTATTATCTGTAGTCATGATGTTTTGCCTTATTTTGAGAGTTGCGCCCTGTAATGCTGCTCTTCTTCAATTTTATAACCCCCAAGGCGCATTAGAAGTTCATCAAAATCAACATCGAAAGCATTGAACTCCGGTCCGTCTATACATACAAATTTAATCTTACCGCCTACGCTCACCCTGCAAGCACCGCACATACCCGTACCATCAACCATGATGGCATTCAGACTGGCCATGGTAGGTATATTGTATTTTATAGATACCAGGCTGGTAAACTTCATCATAATAGCAGGGCCAATGGTAACACAAAAATCAACTTGCTGATTTTTGAATACTTCCTCCATTCCCGCTGTAACCAGTCCCTTTGTTCCGTAACTGCCATCATCGGTCATGATGATCACCTCATCAGAATGGCTCCTGATCTCATTTTCAAGAATCAGCAAATCTTTGTTGCGGGCAGCCAGAATACTGATAACCTTATTCCCTGCATTATGCAAAGCTTCGACAATAGGCAATAGCGGGGCAATACCAACACCTCCTCCGGCACAAAGCACTGTGCCCATTTTTTCAATATGCGTAGGATTTCCCAGTGGTCCCACAACATCTGTAACTTCATCTCCTACATTCAGGCTGGCCAGTTTGTGACTGGTTACACCAACCTTTTGCACAATCAGCGTTATTGAACCTCTATCAATATCGGCTTTTGCGATGGTAAGAGGGATGCGCTCCCCTTCTGTTCCGATCTTCACAATCACAAAATGTCCGGCTTTTCTCTTCCGGGCAATAAGCGGAGCCTCTATCTCAATCTGAACCACATTGGGCGACAGGTACTCCTTTGAAAGAATTCTGCTCATGAACCAAAAAATTTGGCGGTGAAAATAAAATATTTTGAGCCATTAAATGCACTTTTCACGAAAATACGTGAATCGCTTAAGCAAATGACGCAATCAATGCCGCCGCAAAAGTATTACTTTATGAGGGAAATAAGCAAAATGCCTAAATAAAAATTACAGGTTCCCGGGCAACCTGTTAGGCCACAGCTCTAATTGAAGGTTGTACATCTACCTCCGGTGCATGGCTAATTTTTTTTCTGGCCGTTTCAGCCTGGTAATCCAGAACCAATTCAGAAATGACTTCTGAAACGTGCTGAATCCGGTCTGTGCGGTAGGCATTGGAACCGGCAAAGGCGAATCCCTCGTTCATCCGGCCCTGTGCAGCATTGTACAATGCCTGTGCGATGCAATAAGGGGCTTTACGGAAATCGCAAGAGGCCAGGCAATGCCACGAACATTTAAAAGGCTTTTTGTTTCCGAGCATGAGCTGATCAACAAAATCGTTTCTTACCACTCTTCCGGGTAAACCTACCGGACTGTTGATAATGGTCATATCCGATTCCCTGCACCTAATATAACTGTCCTTAAATGCTGCTGATGCATCGCATTCATGGGTTGTAACAAAACGTGTTCCCATTTTCACTGCGCTGGCTCCGGCCTGCATAATCTCATAAATATCTTTCCCTGTATATATGCCCCCGGCAGCAATTACAGGTATGTCAATACCAAACTGATCTTCAAATTTTTTGACTTCACCAACGGTTTCCTTGATCAAAGAAGATAAAGGAACCATAGTCCCAGTGAGCTCTTCTCTCTTGAACCCGAGATGTCCGCCTGCCATGGGTCCTTCAACAACCACTGCATCCGGAACCCGGTTATATTTACCAGCCCAGTACTGAAAAATCAGCTTTGCCGCTTTGGCCGATGAAACCTTGACTGCTATTTTGGTGTTGAATTGAACAAGTCCTGCTTCGGCCAGCATGGCAGGTATTTTTAGTGGTAATCCTGCTCCCAGGATCAACAGGTCAATCTTTTCTTCAATGGCAGTTTTAATAAGGCTCTCATGATCGGTTAAGGCCATCATGATATTCACTCCCAAAACTCCGTTTGTAAGACTGCGCGCTCTGCGTATCTCCCGCTGCAAAACTCGCTTGTTGGCTTCACGGTTATTTTTTATATAGTCCGGTTCTCCCATCCCTATGGCAGCAGCAGAAATAACGCCAATGCCTCCGGCGTTTGCAACAGCAGAGGCAAGTCCCGACAATGAGATCGATATTCCCATCCCACCCTGAATGATGGGCAACTTCACATGAAGGTCACCTATTTGAAATGAATTCATAGCTTTTCAATTATTATGGCCGACAAAATTACAATTCCTCCAACCTGATGATGGAAAAAGGGCCAGACAGCTATTTAAAGGTGCGAAAGTTAAAATCAGGGGTGAATGGACTTGTTTTAGGGACGAAATTCAGGCGAATTTTTAAATCAATCCCTGCAATTTATCAATGGAATTCTTTGAAACGGGAATGGGAAAATTCACATGTTCGAAATACAGCTTATAACCTTGTGAATTGCCTTCAACCTTTTCAATATAATTGATATTGATCAGGTAAGAACGATGACATTTCAATACAAACTTGTGTTCCTTAAGTATCTTTTCCGCATTCAACAAGCTCATCCTGACCATCTGGCTTTTAATCAGTTCCCCCTCGCGCCAGAACACCTCGATGTAATTGTTGGCCGAACGAATCAGCAGCAGAGAGTTGATCTTTATTACCAGGTTGTCTTTCTGATAGTCAGAATTGAAGTAGACAACCTTATCCTGAATGATTTTATTTTCCTTTAATTTCTTATTCATCTCATCCGCAAGTTTCAGATGCGAACGGATCATTTTGTTGTAGTTGATGATGATGATAATGGAAATAGGTATGATGGCAACGAACACCAGCTTGATTACCATGTCAAATCCAAATTTCATCAGGCCCATAAAACGGGTAAACAAAAAATAGCCGGCCAGTATGGTAAACAATATCCAGAGATTCCAGAGAATCTCTTTCTTAATGGTCCAGCTGGTTGAGGCGAAAGCCTTCGGAAAGAAGCTCGGGATAATCATCAGGTGAAGTGTGAGTGCCAGGAAAGTAATGACGGAAAAACCGGAAACCATGATGTATTTCTGCCTTACAGGAAGGGAATCCATGTCGAAGGGCTCAAAAAGGTACAAAAAGACGAAAAGGATCAGGGTAATGAAGAAGATGGCCAGCGTATTGAACTTCAGATCGTCATTGAAAGGGTAAGGTTTATTCAGGATTTTTAGCATGGCCCGTGTGTTGTTAAAGTGCCAAAAATAGCAAAAAAGATAGTTCAAACTATCCTTACCCAATTTATATAAAAAGCCAGGCATGTAGCTTTTACAGCTTTCATGCCTGGCCAGTCTTTCAAAATTAGATATGAAAATAATTGTATGTTGCCAGTTATATGGCTATTTGTCATAAATCATGGTTTCAGCCATATTACCGAATGAGGATGCTGAGGAAGAATCAATTACCAGACTACCACTGTCCAATTTGAATACTTCGGTAATCACCATTTCGCCGCCATCACCAATTGATATTTTTGAGATGACTTTCAGTGATTTTTTATCATCTGCCCAACTGGCAGTTGATTTCTTTTCTGAATCCATGAAACCCTTGTTTATACATTCCTTACCATCAAGTGTGATTTTGTCAGCAGTCACCATTTGCTGGCCCTGGAAATCCGAGTGCCGTTCAACATTTATTTCATTTCCATTTTGTGTAATAACAAGCGTTTGAGGCGCCATGCTGAATTCTGTATTCAGTTTGCTTTTTGAACTATTCAACTTCCAGTTTCCTGAAAAATCGAGTCCCTGTGCACCAACCAAGGTGGTAATCATTAAGGCGGTTAAAATAATAGCAGTTTTTTTCATAAGAACAAGGTTTAATGGTTAAACAAAATTTTATTAATCAATTCTTTAACAGTACTTTTCAGATATGTACATAATTATCTAATTGCCACTTTCATCGCAATTAAACAAAGACAGATATCACAAATAAAAGTATGTTTTTATTTGGGAAAATAAAACTATAATCGATCAGTGAGCCGATTTCGTTTCTATTCTGCCAAATTGTATAGAGGGATCGAAAATCTCCTGGGAAAGCAGCAATATTCGGGCAATTGCTATTTAAGGGTTAATATCTTCCGTAACACTATAGGCCTTTGGCTTTGGCCATTACAACAATACCTTTCCAGATAATATACAAGTCAAGCATCAGCAGTCGAATTGGAGAATAATGTAAATACCTGTGTACATACTCATATTCGTATACCGGTTTCCCGAATTCAGGAGTTCCTTTTCTCACATGGCCATATCCAAGCAGTCCACCTCTTACCAAGGCACGAGCCACATTACCCTGGGCCAGATCACGCTCATAATGATGAACAGCTATCGGACGCGGTCCGACAATGGACATATCTCCTTTCATTACATTAAAGAACTGGGGAATTTCATCAAGATAGAATTTTTTCACAATCTTACCCAGATTGGTTCTTGAAGCCGGATCCCATTCATTCATGAAAGCATGCCAGTCGCCCTTGGCTTGTAATTCCTTATCAATGTATTTTTCTTTGATCAGTCTGATCTTATACTTCTTAAATTTTTTGCCCCTGCTCACTGCATAATAATAAAAGAATAAGGGTCCGCGATTTTCAGGTATCAGAAGTCCTTCAGCCCAATTAAACAGAATCAGAAAAACAATAATAGGTAAGCAACACACCAGGATGAGTAATGAAAGCATCTTATCGAATATCAGTTTGGGCCAGGGTACACTGATTGGCTCTTTCAGTTCAAACAATTCTTTGTACTTCGTCTTGATTTCTTCTGTTGGAGGTTTATACGGAAATGCTTCCTTAGGTTCTGCAACCACTGATTTTGTATCGGTGTCCATATGATTTATAATTATCTTGTAATAGGATGCAAAAATAACAATCCATAAATTCTACGGTAATAAAAAATAAATGTTGTTATAATTAGAAAATCCTTTGTGGCAGATATTAATCTTTGCCCTTTCAGATTTAACAAGTCCTATTTTTCAATAAAATGGTGGTACTTTATAGTGTATATATGTATACATGATTTTTGAAATCTGACAAATGATAACACACATAGACTAATTTATCTTCACTGTTTGTCTCACAAATTGTAAAACTTAATTATATTCACATATAGATATAAATGTTCATTCTTGTAAGACTATGCTAATCTCAACTAACATGGAAGTTAAACTATTATTAAAAAGCCTGATCCTTATAGGAATGCTTCTCGATTTGCAGCTGAACGCCCAGGAAGCATTCCGCTACCCTTTCCAGGATCCTTCATTAAGTTTCGAAACTCGTGTAAATGACCTGGTCAGCAGAATGACACTGGAAGAAAAGATCGGTCAGATGATGAACACAGCACCGGCGATTGAACGTTTGGGAATACCGCAATATAATTGGTGGAATGAATGTCTGCACGGAGTAGCCCGGGCTGGGCTGGCAACCGTTTTTCCTCAGGCTATTGGATTGGGAGCCACCTGGGACGAAGACCTCATATTCCGTTTATCCACAGCCATATCCGATGAAGCCAGGGCCAAACATCATGAATTTGTCAGAAACGGAAAGCGTTTTATATACCAGGGGCTCACCTTCTGGTCACCAAATATCAATATTTTCCGCGATCCCCGTTGGGGAAGAGGTCAGGAAACATACGGCGAGGACCCCTACCTTACCGGCAGACTCGGCATTCAGTTTGTTAAAGGACTGCAGGGAGATGATCCCAAATACTTCAAAACCATTGCCACGCTGAAACACTACGCAGTGCACAGTGGACCGGAGCCTGAACGACATGTTTTTGACGCGGTAACCGATGAACGTGATTTCAGGGAAACCTACATACCCCAGTTTGAGATGGGAATTAAAGAAGGTAAAGCCTATTCTGTAATGTGCGCCTATAACAGCTATAATGGAGAAGCCTGCTGCGGAAGCAACCGGCTTTTGAATACCATACTCCGTAATGAATGGGGATTTGACGGGTACATCGTTTCCGATTGCGGTGCCATTACCGATATCTATCAATACCACCAGGTGGTTGCAACTCCCGAAGAAGCTGCCTCACTGGCAGTAAAATCAGGTTGCGACCTGGAATGTGCAACCGTTTATCAATCGCTTAAAGAAGCTGTGGAGAAAAAGCTGATCACTGAACAGGAGCTTGATGTAGCGGTAAAAAGATTGTTTCTGGCCCGGTTCAGACTGGGCATGTTCGATCCTCCTGAAATGGTGAAATATACCGAGATCCCTTATTCTGTGGTCGACAGTAAAGAAAACCGCGACCTGGCCCTTGAATCAGCCCGCAAGTCGATTGTACTACTGAAAAATGCAAATAATACACTGCCACTTAAGAAAAACCTGAAGAATATTGCAGTAATCGGTCCAAATGCCGACGACTGGTACATGCTGCTGGGCAATTACAATGGGTTGCCTGCCGACCCGGTAACACCGCTGAGAGGCATCAGGGAGAAACTTCCAAACACCAATGTCATGTATGCCCAGGGTTGCCAAGTAGCTGAGAAAATGCCAGACTTTGTAACCATACCTATCGGCGCCTTATTCCACGATACCAATAAGCAAGGTTTGTTTGTGGAATACTATGACAACAGGGATTTTGAAGGTAAGGTATTGTTCACCGGAATTGATAATATTCTCGATGCCAACTGGAAAAACAAGGCTCCCCGGGAAGACATGGACGACGACAATTTCGGCGTCAGATGGACCGGAGAGCTGAAGCCTGATTCAACCGGCACGTACCAATTGGGAGTCATCACAACCTGCAAAGTTAATATGTATTTGAATGACAGTCTTATAGTAAATACAGCATACCATTTCAGGGATGAATACAGTGATCCGCGTTTGAGTAAATCCCGTCAGGTTGTTTTGAATGCAGGGAAAAAATACAGGATCAGAATTGAGGCGGGAGAATCCTATAACGAAGCACAGGTTCAGCTGGTTTGGGCAAAGCCGGAAAGAAACAGAAGAAATGAGTTGAAAGCAGAAGCACTCCAGGTAGCCGGAAAATCTGATATCATTATCATGTTTATGGGTATTTCAGCAAGGCTCGAAGGCGAGGAGATGAATATCGAAATAGAAGGCTTCCGGGGAGGCGACAGAACCCGGATTGATTTACCCGATGTGCAGCAGGAGCTGATCCGGGAAATTTATGCATTGGGAAAGCCGGTAATACTTGTATTACTGAACGGAAGCGCACTTGCCATAAACTGGGAAAATGAGCACATCCCGGCCATACTTGAAGCCTGGTACCCGGGGCAGGCAGCAGGACAAGCCATTGCAGATGTACTTTTTGGCGATTACAATCCTGCAGGACGTCTTCCGGTTACCTTCTATAAATCAACCGAAGACCTGCCACCTTTTGAAGAATACAGAATGACCGGACAAACGTATCGCTACTTCAGGGGAACTCCTTTATATCCATTTGGTTTCGGACTCAGCTATACAACCTTTCAATACAGTGCCCTCAAGGTAGCCAAATCATTTCAATCAGGAGATTCCTTACAGGTATCCGTAACAGTTCAGAATTCCGGAAAGATGGCAGGTGATGAGGTAGTTCAGCTTTATGTCTCAAACCTGAATGCCGCGGTACCTGTGCCTGTCAGATCACTGAAAGGCTTCAAAAGAATACACCTTTTACCCGGGGAGGAAAAAACCATTTTCTTTTCCCTTCCTCCTGATGCCTTTTCGGTTATTGATGAAAACTTTCAAAAAGTTGTTGTTCCCGGAAGGTTCAACCTGTTCGTCGGTGGGCACCAACCAGCAGACCAATCAGACCCCTCAGTTTTAAAAACAGAATTGAAAATACTGTAGAATGGCAGGTTCTGAAATAAACAGCATTATAAATTTAACGTATCCATAAACTCCTAAGAATAAAATAACTATACAAAAAATAATGATACCTGAACGTACATTCGATCTTTTAACAAGATACAAAGAGCAATTTCATAAAGCTGATGCGCTCTGCTGCAAGCAAAACGGAGTTTGGCATCAGTTTTCGTCTGATGACTACATCGATTATTCATATCATTTCAGTTATGGCTTGCTTGAATTGGGTATAAACAAGGGAGATAAGATCATTACCATAACCAACAACCGCCCTGAATGGAATTTCGCGGATATGGGCATAGTTATGATCGGAGCCGTTCACGTACCGGTCTTTTCCTCCCTGGGCACATCCGATTATCAGTATATTATCAGCCACAGCGAAGCAAAACTCATTCTGGTGTCTGATAAAAAAATATTCAGACTGGTAAGCGCTGTATTGTCCGAAACCGAAAATCCGGTTCCCGTTTATTCCTTTGATGAAATTGACGGGGTGAAAAACTGGAAAATCATCCTCGAATCAGGAAAGCAGAATGCATCAAAGCATGGTCAAACTGTAGAAAAGATAATGAAATCCATTGGCCCCGATGATTTTGCCTCGCTGATATATACATCGGGCACAACCGGAAGGGCAAAAGGGGTGATGCTCACTCACAGAAATATGGTAAGTAACTTCCTGGCTGCGGCTTCAGTTTTTAAGCTGCAACCCGACGATAAATTTCTCAGCATTCTGCCTTTGTGCCATGTAGGCGGCAGGTTGGGGAATTACCAGACTC
>CAYVBH010000173.1:0-8637 GCA_964449015.1 uncultured Bacteroidales bacterium | reverse complement strand
CAAGCCCATTCAGATCATTTTTGCCGGGAAAGCGCATCCCCATGACAAAGCCGGTCAGGACCTGATCAAAATGATCATTGATATTTCCAAACGGCCCGAATTCCTTGGGAAAATAATTTTCCTTCAGAACTACGACATGACACTTGCCAGGATACTGGTTCAGGGTGCCGACATTTGGCTGAACACGCCTACCCGGCCGCTTGAAGCATCAGGAACGAGCGGTGAAAAAGCGGTGCTGAACGGAACACTGCATTTCAGTGTTCTCGACGGCTGGTGGGTTGAAGGGTATCAGCCCGAAGCTGGCTGGGCATTGACCAATGAGACCACTTATGATGATCCGGGCCTCCAGGATGATCTTGATGCTGAAATTATTTATTCACTTTTAGAGCAGGAGGTGCTTCCCGCATTTTACAACCGCAACAAAGCAGGAATCCCCGAAAGCTGGGTTCGCATGATGAAAAACTCCATTGCCTCAATTGCACCGCATTTTGTAACTACCCGCATGCTGCAGGATTACCATGAACGTTTTTACCACAAGCTTTATGAAAGAACACGGCTTATGGCCAAGGATGACTTTGCAAGGGTGAAACGACTTGCTTCATGGAAAAAGCGGATGAAACGAGCCTGGAATAATATCAGTGTGCTGGAATTGAACATGTTTGGGAATGCAGGTGAAACCTTTGAAATGGATCATACCTATGAAGGAAACATAGTCCTGGATCTGAATGAATTGGCGGCATCAGATGTAGGAGTCGAACTTGTAATTACTGAAAACGGAGAAAGAATGATCTCCACACATGAATTCATACTTGACAATGCCAAGGTTGACAAAGCGCAGTACTCGGTAAAAGTGAAGATTCCCCAGCCGGGCACATTCAGTTACGGGATCAGAATATTTCCAAAAAATGAGAATCTGCCTCATAAGCAGGATATAGACCTGGTCAGATGGATATGTTAATATTTCAGTTACTTCTCACATACTTGCATTACAGATGATGACCCGGGCTTGGAAAATCAAGGAAGAAGGACAGTCTGAGGACATCCGGAAATTGGCAGAGAAACTGGGCGTCAGTCCGGTTATTGCCACGCTGCTTGTGCAGCGTGACATTACCACCTTTGAACAGGCCAGAGCTTTTTTCAGACCGGAAATATCCATGCTTCACGATCCCTTTCTGATGAAGGATATGGATATTGCTGTTCAGCGGCTTCAAACAGCCATTCAGCGAGGTGAAAAAATCCTGGTATATGGTGATTATGATGTGGATGGCACTACATCAGTTGCCATGATGTATTCATTTATCAACAGCCTTCACAAAAAGGTGGATTACTATATCCCCGACAGGTATACCGAAGGATACGGAATCTCCTTCAAAGCCATTGATTATGCAATCGATCATGAAGAAACATTGATTATTGCGCTTGACTGTGGTATTAAAGCCAATGATAAGATAGATTATGCCAACGGACATCACATTGATTTCATCATATGCGACCACCACACTCCCGGTGATACGCTACCTGCAGCACTGGCAGTTCTGAACCCGGAAAGAATGGATTCCGGATATCCTTTTAAGGACCTTTCAGGCTGCGGTGTTGGTTTCAAACTTATGCAGGCCTATGCCCAGAAAAATAATATCGCCTTTGAAAAGGTGCTTGAGTATATTGATCTGGTTGCGGTGAGCATCGCTTCCGATATTGTGTCACTGATTGGCGAAAACAGGATTCTGGCTCATTACGGGCTGAAGAAACTCAACAGCAATCCCTCGGTAGGGTTAAAGGCAATTATTGCCGTTGCAGGACTTGAAGGCAAAGAGATTACCATTGATGATATTGTGTTTAAAATTGGCCCCAGGATTAATGCTGCCGGCCGCATTGAGTCAGGGAAACAGGCTGTGGAGCTGCTTATTTCCAAAAAACAGTCGGAAGCTTCCCTGTTATGCGAAAAGATCAATTCTCACAACCAGACAAGAAGAAATATTGATAAGATCATCACCGAAGAGGCTCTCCGTGAAATTGCCCGGGCTGACAAGTACAAATATTCCACCGTACTTTATAATGCAGGTTGGCACAAGGGCGTTGTGGGTATAGTTGCTTCCAGACTGATCGAAAATTATTACCGGCCCACAGTAATTCTTACCGAGTCAAACGGACATGCAACTGGTTCTGCCCGCTCTATATCGGGTTTTGACCTTTACAAAGCCATTACGGAATGCTCCGATTTATTGGAAAGTTATGGAGGACACATGTATGCAGCAGGAATTACACTGAAAACAGAAAATGTGCAGCGGTTTCGCGACCGCTTTGAGGAAGTGGTCCGAAATACCATAGTACCGGAAATGCTCATCCCCCAGGTTGAAATTGATGCCGAACTGAATTTCAAGGATATCACGCCGAAATTCTTCAGGGTGCTAAAACAATTTGAACCTTTCGGACCGGAGAATACCAATCCGGTCTTTTTCGCGGAAAATGTGTCGGATAACGGTTATGCCCGACTGGTTGGAACTGACGAGGAACACATCCAGCTTGGCCTGATTCAGGAAGAACAACCTTTCAATGTTTACAGGGCTATTGCATTTAACCAGGCTTCCCGCCTGAACCGGATCAAAAAAGGAACCTCATTCGATATTGCCTATACACTTTTCGAAAACAACTTCAGGGGAATGTCGTCCATACAACTCAATATCAAGGATATAAAAATTGAAGACTGATCATGTACCATCTTATAATCACATCCTGCCATGCACATCGGATATGACGCCAGGCAAGCTTTTTTCAACAAAAGCGGGCTGGGCAGCTATAGCCGGAACCTGATCCAGGGCCTTTCTGAAAAATTTCCCGAAAACAAATACTTGCTTTATACCACCGGCATGAACTACGAATTGTTTGAGCCTGCTGCCGGATGTATTCAGGTTAAAGGTCCGGAGCATTTGATCCACAGGATTTTCAGATCGTACTGGAGAACCGTGTCACTTTCAAGGCAATTGTTGAAAGATGACATTGAAATATTCCATGGCCTGACTCATGAAATACCCTATAAGTTTCCCAAAAAGCAAATCCGATCTGTTGTAACCATCCACGATTTGATTTTCCTCAGGCTTCCGCACATGTACCGGTTGAGCGACAGATATATTTATGAAAAAAGATACCGGTATTCGTGCGAAACAGCCGACAGAATTGTAGCAGTAAGCCGGCAAACCGCTGATGATATTGTGGAATTCTTCAACATTTCTCCGGACAAAATTGATGTGGTTTACCAGGGCTGCAATCCAATGTTCAATACCGAGGTGCCCCTGATAGAGAAAGAGATTCTCCGCATGAAGTACATGCTTCCGAAATCATTTATCCTTTACGTGGGAACCATTGAAGAAAGAAAGAACCTGTTGACCCTGATCAAAGCCATGCATTATGGTAAAATGGATATACCACTTGTTGTCATTGGAAAACCCACGCCCTACCTCAATAAAATAATTGAATTCATTGAAAGACACAGCCTGATCAACATCATCTTTTGCGACATAGTTCAGAATCAGGATCTGCCCGGATTGTACCAACTTGCTGACTTGTTTGTGTATCCATCCATTTTTGAAGGATTCGGTATCCCCATTCTTGAAGCGTTGTACTCAAGAGTACCCGTAATTACCTCAAGATCAAGCTCCATGACCGAGGTGGGCGGCGATCATACCATATACATCGACCCGAATAATGTGGAGGAAATGTCTGCAGCCATAAAAAAAGTTCTTTACGATCGCGACCTCCAGGAGCGGATGATTACAGAAGGATATCGATACGCCCGGAATTTCGACCCGGAAAAGGTAGCCGGCAACATCATGCAGGTTTATCAAAAAGTACTGAAAAATGATTGACGACATCAAAGCAGCAGTAGAAACACTCAGGAAAGGCGGAATCATCCTGTACCCGACTGATACCATTTGGGGTCTTGGCTGTGATGCCACTCGCGATGATGCGGTAACCAGGATCTACCAACTCAAAAAACGCACTGACAATCAACCCATGCTTGTTTTGCTTGATGATGCCGGAAAACTTCCGAGGTACGTGACTGAAGTTCCAGAAATCGCATGGGATATATTAGATGTTACCGATAAGCCCCTGACGATCATTTATCCGGGCGCGAAAAACCTTGCAGAAAGTTTGCTTGCACCCGACGGATCAGTAGGAATACGCATTGTACAGGATGAATTCTGCAATAAGCTGATTCACCTGTTCGGCAAACCCATTGTCTCCACTTCGGCCAACCTAAGCGGCCGATTGTGGCCCGATACATTTAAAAATATTGACGAAAGCCTGGTCAGTGATGTGGATTACGTTGTCAAGTGGAGGCAGGATGACCAGTTGAAGGGAAAACCTTCGGGGATCATCAAACTAGGCATTAATGGTGAGGTTAAGGTGATCAGAGAATAGTATTAACGCAAGTCATTTGACAATCGCCTGAAAATTTTTACTTTTGCCCTCTCTTGAGAAAAATACACAGTTGACAACTCCCGCCAAAATACTTGTTGTAAGGCTTAGTTCTATTGGTGATATCATTCTGACCACCCCGCTGTTAAGATCGTTAAAAACTGCCTTTCCGCATGCCCGAATTACCTTTGTCATCAAAAAACAATTTGAAGAATTGCTGGTTTCATGTCCCTATATTGACGAACTGGTTACTTTTGACAAAAAGGATGGTTTCGGCGGATTGAACAAATTAAAGACCTACCTGAAGAACAAGCATTTTGATCTCTTCCTGGACATACACAAAAACTGGCGTTCAAGATACCTGAGGCTTGGGCTGCGTGCAAAAAACACTCGCTCATACCAAAAGCTCATTTTCAAAAGAACCCTGCTGATCTGGTTTAAAATCAATCTCTATGGGAAAGTGAAGCCTGTGTATGAAAGATATTTTGATTCGGTAAAAGACCTGGGCTTGAGATACGACGGGCAGGGTACGGAAATTCATATTGCTGCAGGTATCTCAAAGAGAGTAAAGGAAATCCTCGCCGGAAAGGGGTATAATTTTATTAATCCGCTTGTTGTCATCTGCCCCAGCGCAAACCATTACAACAAGCGATGGAAGTCATCAGGATTTGTTGAAACTGCCCAATACCTGATTCGGAATAAATCGGCCTTTGTTGTTGTTCATGGTGGAACTGAAGACATGAAATTGTGTGCGGAGATTTCCGATTCCATAGGCCATCAGGCTTGCAGCCTGGCAGGTAGTCTAAGCCTGGCCGAATCTGCATCGCTCCTCCAATTCAGCAGGTTAGTAATTGCAAACGATACCGGACTGCTACACATGGCCCAATCACAAAAAAGACCGGTGATAGGCATTTACGGTCCAACTACACGTGAACTCGGCTACTTTCCGATCGAAAAGGAAAGTACTGTAATTGAAATCCCGGTCAGTTGTCGCCCGTGTACACACAACGGGTTGGAAACATGTCCAAAAAAACATTTCAGGTGTATGAATGAAATTACACCGGAAATGGTCAATCAGGCAGCTAAGTCCTATTTATCCTAAACAATTAAAATATGTCGCTGATATGGATTCTCTTATATAATCTTCTGGTGGTTCCTGTAATATATGCAGGGTTTTACATCGGATCATTGTTCAACAACAAAATCAGGGAGGGATTGAAAGCCCGAAAAAACCAGTTTGTCCGGCTTGGTTCCGAAATCATTAAGGCAGAAGGACGCAAGCGCATCCTTTTTCATTGTACTTCAGCCGGTGAATGGCTTCAGGCATTGCCCATTATTGAGAAACTGAAGTCAATGAATCCCGACCTGTTCATAATGGTATCCTTCTTCTCTCCTTCGGGATATAAGTTTGCAAAGAATCCGGCTACTGTGGATTTGAAGTTTTACTTGCCGCTTGATTCAAGAATTGCTGCCTACCGCCTGTTCAGGTTGCTCAAACCGGACCTGTGGATTATTTCGAAATTCGACATCTGGCCGAACCATGTGATGGCAGCATCAACACTGGGCATTCCCATGGTGATCACCTCTGCCACCTTATCGGCCGATTCCGGAAGGGACAAAGGAATCTCAAAAGGATTCAACAGGCTTGTTTACAATAAAATAGCCCACCTGTTCCCCATATCTGAAGACGATAAAAAGCGATTCAAAGCCATGGTTCCTGATGAATCCAAATATACCATTGCCGGCGATACCCGTTATGACCATGTATACAACCGGGGCATCATGGCCAGTGATGCAGGAGATGTGCCGGTTTTCGACGAGAAAAAAGGGCTTACAATCATTGCCGGAAGCACCTGGCCGGCAGATGAAAAGCATGTATTGCCCGCACTGGCCATGCTTTGCAGCGACCATCCTGATTTGAATGTAATTGTGGTTCCCCATGAGCTGCATGAAAGCCACCTGCATGACATCGAATCGGTATTTGAAAGTTATAGCATCAGAGCAGTGCGTTATACCGACTTTTCCGGGTCGGGCAGCACCCCGGAAAGGGTGGTTATTTTAAATGCCATTGGTTTGCTTGCCCGTTTGTACAAACAAACTGACATTGCTTATATCGGCGGCAGTTTCGGAAAAGGCATTCACAACGTTATGGAACCTGCCATGTTTGGCCAGCCTGTGTTATTCGGTCCCAATCATGTGAATTCCTATGAAGCTGGTGAATTGTTAAAGATTGGTGCGGCATTCAGGGTTAACAACCAACAGGAGATCTATGACAAAATGAACCTGCTCATCGGTGACCATTTGCTGCGCAAAACCATGGGCGAAAAGGCAAAGAATCTTATATTTGACAATATAGGTGCAACGAGGATTATTATTAATACATTAAAAAAACATTATGGTATTATTTCCTAAATACATTCAGATTGAGACTTCGCTGGTTTGCAACAGCCACTGCGTTTTTTGCCCGCATAAGGAAATGGAACGCAGCCCCGATTATATGGAAGAGCGCATCTGGAAGAAAATCATCGACGAATCGCGGGGAAAGGGAGTGATCTACCGGCCTTTCATGATCAACGAACCCTTTGTCGACCTTCGGATCCCCGAAATAATCAGGTATATCAAACAAGATGCGACCGCAAAAATTGAATTCAATTCAAACGGCAATATTCACCCCAAATTTAATGTGAAGGCTGCCCTTGAAGCCGGGATCGACTGGGTACGGTTCAGTATTGACGGATTCACTGAAGAAACCTTTAAAAAAAGCGGGCGCGGAGGCACATTTAGTAAAATTGTGAGCAATGTTCTCGGCTTCATCGAAGAACGTAACCGACAAGGCAGCAAATGTCATATTGAGGTTCGCATGATTGATCTGGATATTACCCGGAATGAGCAGGAAGATTTTGTTCAGTTTTGGAAACAACATGCCGATGAAGCAACCATCACCCAGTTGTACGACTGGCCCTGGAGTGGACAGACCGATTGTTTTAAAGCGCCCTGTCCCAAGATAAAGAATGAAATGTTCTTCATGAGTGACGGACGTGCCGTGCTCTGTTGCTGGGATGCCTTTGCCAGGGGAGTTGTGGGCGATGTCACACGCCAGACCGTTGAAGAGATCTGGCTCGGAAACCCGAATCAGCAGTACCGCGAAATACTCAACCGGGGCGAACGCGACAAGATCCACCTCTGTTCAAGATGTGATGCATTTAAAAACTACGATTTCAGTAAATGGACCGGTTATTGATTGAACTGTTCAACCATTGAAAATTCGCCTTATGAAAACAGCAGTAACATTTTTGTCACTTTTTCTGATCGCACTTGCATGCCTGCAATGCAAACCAAAAGAGGATAAGGTACCTGAAGCCAACCGGCTTTCAACTGAAGAAATCAATCAGGGCTGGGAATTGTTATTCGATGGAAAGAGCTTTAGCGGCTGGCGCAATTTCAACAGCGACACACTGGTGGGTTGGGTTATTGACAGCGGTAACCTGCTGGCACTGGGCCAGGGCGGCGATCATGCCAACGACATCATCACCACCCGCGAATTTGAAAACTTTGAATTGTCGCTCGAATGGAAAACTTCGATCGGGGGCAACAGCGGCATTTTCTTCAATGCAGTTGAAGATACGGCCATTAAAGCTATTTATGAAATAGCACCCGAATACCAGATTATCGATGAAGTAACCTGGGATGGCGATTCACTTACTGAAGGCCAAAGGGCAGCAGGTTGCTACGATATGTATTATGCCGCCACAGCCAAAAAGCTGATGCCGGTGGGCCAATATAATGTATCGAAAATAGTAGTGAATCAAGGGCACGTTGAGCATTGGCTCAATGGCGACAAGGTCACCGAATACCAAATGTGGACCGCTGAATGGGACAGCCTGAAATCAGTTCGCAAGTGGAAGGATTACCCGCTATATGGAACCGCCCATAAAGGGCATATCGGTCTGCAGGACCACGGCCGGAAAACCTGGTTCAGGAATATTAAAATACGGAGTTTGTAAATAGCATACTGCGTAAGAAGCCTTCAGTCACCCTTCGACAAGCTCAGGGTGACTGATTACACCCTCCTCTCGTTATTCTTTATAATTGTCACTTTTGGCTACAGCGCCAAAAGTAACCAAAAGCGCCGCCGCTGCTGATAAAAGGCTAAAAATCAATTCACCTGTTGCACAAGAAAATAAACTCGGCCGTAGGCACCGGCCTCAAACATATTTTCTT
>CAYVBH010000172.1:0-8642 GCA_964449015.1 uncultured Bacteroidales bacterium | reverse complement strand
GAATGAGGAAGTGAAAGACAAATTGCTTGACAAGGCAGAGATCAATATCAATAAGGCGCTGGAATTGAACGGCGATAAATCGGAGCTTCATGCACTTCAGGGCTTTTTATACCAGGCCATGCTCTCGGCAGATCCCGGCCTGGCCATGACCTATTCGCAAAAGGCTGCAGAAGTTTTCGGGCGGGCATTGATTGAAAATCCGGAGAATCCGCGGGCCATGTACTTGTTGGGTTTGAATATACGTTATACCCCGGAGGGTTTTGGAGGTGGTTGTGTGAATGCGCTGCCAAAATTCATGGCCGCTAAAGCGTTGTTTGAAAAGGAAAGCGGAAAACAAGGCATCATGCCGCGATGGGGTGCCCGATCAAATTCTGAGGCTATTGCAGGCTGCAATGGAGAAAAGTAATTATCTTTAAAAACCATAAGGAACCAGTTTTATGAATACTTCAGATAAGAGATGGCTTGCATTTATCCTGAACCAATTGAGAGATTTGGTCATTGCTTTTCTGATCAGTGTTGCCATAACCTGGTTCTTTATGGGAAATGAATTGTTCTCGGGTTTCGGATTCTTTTTTAGAAATTGTTTCTTTGGATTTGTTTTAACTGTAACACTATGGAAGGGAACTTCTTGTGTTGGAGGTATCGTTGAAAGAAAGTTTCCGTGGGAAAGAAATCCATCCTTAACGCTTACAATCCAGGTACTTGCTGCTGTTACTTATGCGGCACTGGCGATATTGATAATCAATGTGGCGTTTTTTGAATTCTTCTTCAAAGCGTCTATTAAAGAGAATTTTAACCAGGTATTGGTTCAAATGATCGTTGAATTGGGAATCGCCATGCTGATCACGACTTTATTTTACGTGAAGAGCTTTTTCATTTCATGGCGTAAAGCAGCGGTGAGTGAAGAAAGATATAAGAAAGAGGCACTGCAGCTGCAGTATGAAACGCTGAAAAGCTATGTGAATCCCCATTTTTTATTTAACAGTCTCAGTGTGCTGAGTTCCCTGGTGGAGAAGGATATACATAAGTCGCAGCTATTTATCCGGCAGTTATCGGATATTTACCGCTATGTGCTTGAGCAAAAAGGCAAGGAGCTCGTTTCGCTGGAAACCGAACTTGATTTTGCCCGGTCTTTTATCAACCTGCACAAGATCAGGCATGGGGAAAACCTGAATGTGGATCTGGAGGTGGATGACAAATCGGGTTATATCGTGCCGCTTTCCATGCAGATATTGTTGGAGAATGCGTTCAAACACAACGTAATTTCAGAGGAAGAGCCGCTACAGGTAAAGATTTGGCGTGATCATGACTACATCATCGTTCAGAACCAGATCCGGAAAAGGAAAACAATAGAGGCCGGAAGTGGGACAGGTTTGGAAACCATTGTTAATCAATATAAGTTTGTTTCATCGCGAACATTGTTGATTTGCACGGATGACGGATATTTCACCGTGCATGTGCCCATCCTTGCCCAAAATAATTGATATAAAACAATTAGTGCCTATGTCCGTGAATTACCTGATTGTTGAAGATGAAAAGCTTTCGGCTGAGCGACTGGCAGGCATGGTTGCCCGGCTCTTTCCGGATTTTTGTCTGGTGAAGGTGGTTGATTCGGTAAAATCTGCAGTTCGCTGGATTTCACAGAACGAACAGCCACAGCTGGCTTTTTTCGACATTCAACTGGCAGACGGATTGAGCTTTGAGATTTTCGAGCAGGTACCTGTTTCTTTTCCGGTGATCTTCACAACGGCTTTCAATGAATACGCCATCAGGGCCTTTAAGGTGAACAGCATTGATTACCTGCTTAAACCGGTATCGGAGAATGAATTGAAAGCGGCCATCAGCAAATTCAGGTCAGGTATTGCAAAATCCACTACTCCTGAAAGCGATACCATTGCATTGGCTCTGAAACAGCTGACCAATACCTATAAATCACGCTTCCTGGTCAGGGTGGGAGAGCATCTTAAAACAATCGACATCAGTGAAGTTTCCCTGTTTTTGAGCATGGAGAAATCGACATACCTGCGTTCATACACTAACAGAGATTACGGACTGAGTTTCACCCTGGAGCAACTGGAAAGCCTGGTTGATCCCAAGCAGTATTTCAGGATCAACCGGAAATACCTGATTCATCTGAAGTCAATCAAGGATATTATTGCCTATTCCAACAGCCGGCTTAAGCTGATACTCACTATCGTAACTGACGAGGACATCATAGTCAGCCGCGAACGGGTAGAAGCATTTAAGATGTGGCTGGAAGGGGAGTAGTAGTGGCAGTCACTTGGAAGTTGCTGTCATTGCGAGCGGAATGAAGTGGAGCGTGGCAATCTGGTGTTATGGTAATCTCCACAGAATTTACTTTTTTGTATAGAAGAGATTGCTTCAGTCGTCGTGCCTCCTCCCTCGCAATGACGCGTTACAGTATCAGCGGAAGTAGCAGTAAGTCGCACTTCAACAGGCTCAGTGTGACTGGCGTTGTCATGTAGAGCTTGTCGAAGTATGACGAGTAGCAGCAGTGGCAGGCAGACTAGTCCCTGGTCACTCGTCACTTGTCACTATTCTTCCGGTTTCCAAATCCTGAACTCTCCGCTGCAGTGCAGTATGTTCAGCAGGTAGAGCATGCCGTTGTAATACCGTTCGTTATAAATTGTTGGAACAGGGGCATTCCAGAAATCCTCAACAAACTCCTTTGCCAAGGGATGTGTAGCTGCCAGACTTGCTGTAGCAGTGGCTGCAGCCAGTCCGGTACTGTGCGTCGGATTGATCACTTCGCCGTTCTGTTTGAAAACATGTCCGTATGTAGTAATGCCCATGCCGACAAAGAATGTTTGGATGCGATTGCTAAGTTCCTGTTCCGATGAATCTTTTTGCCACCAGCTCCAGTCGACAGCCCAGTTGGATGCGGTACGCCATGAGTCGTATGCAAAGTTTGCCGAGTTGGGATTCCATTCCACAAAATGAGGAGTACCGTCGAAATTGGCATAATCAGTGCTCAAACCGGTAACCGGGTGGCAGGCTTTGTTGAAATACTTACGACTGGTGTCGGCAGCAGCCGCCCAAAACTCCCGGTCGGCTTCAGGGCCCCAGCGCGACCACAACTCATAAAATGCGGGCAGGTGATATGAGGGGTCGGTGAATGTGTTATTTGGGGTATCCGGTACAAATAAAATCATTCGGGCATCTTCATTAACCATGGGACCTAATGTTGCCTGTCCGGTGATGTTTCTTCCTGTAATTACTTCACGGTGCCGAATATCGGTAAGGATAGTATCTGCATAAGCCTTGTAATTGTAAATTCCCTGGCTATTGCCCCATCGGTTGGCGGCAAAATACAACGACATCACAAAGTATTCCTCGCCATCCGGTGCAGGGCCTTCTGATAAGGGTGTGCCATCGGTGCGGATCGACCATGCAAAATAACCATTTGAAGGGTGCCCGGGCTTGCGGATGTACATGTGGGTCATGGCCCAGTTCCAGAGTGCGTCAAATTCTGCTTTTTTATTCAGTTGCACACAAATCATCATGCCATATGACATGCCTTCGCTGCGTACATCGTTATTGAGTATATCACTAAGGTAAGCCTTCGGTCCATTTCCATTGGTGCCGGCTTCGAAGTAGAGCCGTTGCGAAGTATCGCCATAAAAAAGCTGCTGAAATGCAGCATTTACTTTGGCCGTAACATCTTCCTGTGTGTGTCCGTTTTCAACGAAGAGATTTCTGTACACGCCGGTGGCAAAGGCTCCGTTTCCGTCCTTGTTGCTGACAACTTCCTTATTTGAGGTGCATTGTACCATCAGTAAACAAATACCCAGCCATCCCAGGACACGATATGCTTTCTTCCAGGTTGAATTTGCTTTCATATATTAAAATGAATTTGTGATCGTTCAGATTTTGAGAATTCAGAAATAAAGATATTCAAAAACACGAATGGTAAATGTTATCCATTGTAATATCATTTCCGGTTTCCAGATCAAGCATGGCGTTGATCAGCCTGGCTCTGGTGAAACCCGATAAATCAACAGGTCTGATCGTCCTTTCAGTCAGCGTTCCATTTGTCAGGTAGAATTCCCTTTTGGTTCCCTTTAATAGCGGGCTGTTTGGGGTATACCACTTCGTGCTATCGCTGAAGGCAATGTTGGCAAAAGATGTATCGGTTATCAGTCCGTTTTTTACAATCAATACATCTGAATCATTCGGATTTGTTAACTGTGACCTGAATTCCTCCAATCGTAATCGGTTGGTATATTTAAAAGAATAGTCGATTTGATCATCCTGCACCAGGAAAAGTTTTGTTATGTATCGTTGCTCATAAGGGACAAACTCGGCCCTATAATTGTCTTTGTTGTATAAAAACCGGCAACGGTACATTTTGAAATCTTCCAGTTCCGGGATGTCTATCATCTTGCCAATATCCCAGATATCAGTGCTTCCAAACAGTTTATTCCTGGTGTAGTTCACCCGCTGATTGTGAAAGTCGAGGTGCAGGAGCCTGTTTTCTTCCAGCTTAATGGTTGTAAACAATGGGTACATATACCTTTTCGATTAATTCTTCATATTCTTCCCGGGCCTTGCTTAAAAATGTAATGCCTCCGCCGCTTCTGAAACGCATCCTGCCGTTATGCATTTCGATCATCCGGATCATGACGGCACTGTCCAGGTTTGTGCCATCAAATATACCGCAGATGCCTGTATAATAACCACGATCTACTTTCTCGGCATTCCGGATGATTTCAACGGTTTTTTCCTTGGGTGCGCCTGAAACAGAGCCGGCAGGAAGCATGGTGAAAACAATGGTGCCAAGCCTGCCGGGGTAGTTTTCCGGCAATCTTCCGGTTATTTCTGATGAGGCCTGTAAAATGGCCCCGCTATTGGTGACAATCTTATCGATATATCGAAAACGATTTACTGCAATGTCTCCGGCAACCCGGCTCAGATCATTCCGCAAAAGGTCAACTACAGTGTGATGCTCGGCTGTCTCTTTCCGGTTTTCCATCAGTATTTGCTCAGCCAGTGGCAAAGCGGCATTGATGGTTCCCTTCATGGGTCTTGTGGTAATGAGTCCGTTGCAGATTGTAATAAACGATTCGGGTGAAAAACAAACAAAATGATTTTCGAGCAGAATTTTATAAGGAGCCCGGCTGAACCGATAAATCTCTTCCAATGTCAGATTGGTTTCTACCGGAGTCGGGAAGGTCAGGTTCAGTAAAAAGGAATTGCCAGCATGAATCTCATTCTGAATTTGGTTAAAGGCCAGTTCATATTCAGAAAATGAAACGGGGTACTTTTTGAGGATGTATTCGGTTGACTGCTGTTGTTTGGCAGGATAAGACTGATCTTCATGAAAACTGTAATGAAGATCTTTGGATGGATTTATATCAAGCCGGTGCAAATGGATGGCCTCCATTTCAAAATCAATGAGAAACAAAAACGGGATGCCTCCCGAGCCCCATTCATTCATCAGTTCTATGGCCTCTGTTTTGCTGCAAATCATAGGTGTTAAGGCTTGACAGACTGTAAATGTACTGGTTTAGAAATTATTTTTTAGAAGAAACGTATCGGAATTGTGTGAATAAAACCTATTTTAGTGCTGCTGAAAAGACTTTCCTGTATTTTGTTTCATTTGAAATTGATTAATATTCTGTTTGCATAAAAACTTTAAATATTTGCTTATGAAAACAACTTTGTTTTTCAGATCCTTATTAATCTTATTAATTGTACCTGCGATGATATCAGTTTTGTCTACCTGTAAATCAGAGATCTCCGTACCCGGTTACCGGCTTGTTGAGAAAAAGTTTGTAAAAGAAGTGAACGCGGATTGCTATCTGTTCGAACACATCAAAACCGGTGCCCGTGTATTGAAAATAGCCGCCGATGATCCCAACAAAACTTTCAGCATTGCATTTAAGACCATCCCCGAATCGGATGCGGGAACACCCCATATTATGGAGCATTCTGTACTGAACGGTTCCCGGAACTTTCCGGTTAAAAGTCCTTTTGACGTGCTTTCAAAAGGCTCCCTGAATACTTTTTTGAATGCCATGACTTCTGATGATTTTACGGTTTATCCCGTGGCAAGTATGAATGAGAAGGATTATTTCAATTTGATGCATGTATACCTCGATGCTGTATTCAACCCGCTGCTGTACGACGATTCTAGGATATTTATGCAGGAGGGCTGGCATCATGAACTTACTGGTAAAGATGCACCAATAGAATACAAAGGAGTTGTTTACAATGAAATGAAGGGGGCCTTTTCCACGCCTACACGTGAAATGTGGTACCAGATACAAAAGAACCTTTTTCCCGACAACGGTTACCGGTTTTCATCGGGTGGATACCCCACAGCCATACCAAGCCTTACTTATGAAGCATTCGTTAATTTTCATAAAAAGCATTACCATCCTTCCAACAGCTACATATTTCTTTATGGAGATGCTGATGTGAAGAAGGAACTTGAGTTTATTGACAAGGAGTACCTTTCAAAATATGAGAAATCAGAGAATCCGGTTACTGTTGAGGAGAATAAACCCTTTGCCGATTATAAGGAAATTGCCGGTTCGTATCCGGTAATGGATGGAACGCCTCTTGCTGATCAGACCTACCTGGTGATGAACTGGGTTATTGGGAATGGTTACGATCAGACCACGGTTATGGCACTTGACATTTTGGCCGATGTGCTGGTGAATCAGGAATCGGCACCTGTAAGAAAAGCATTGTTGGAGGCCGGAATTGGCAAAAACGTGTATGCCACCACGCAGAATATGCTGCAGAATATCTTTTCTATTGTGGTGCAAAATGCCAATGCTGCTGACAAGGACAGTTTCCGGGCGGTGGTTATGAATACATTGGAAAAAGTTGCTGCTGAAAAAATTGACCGGGAAACCCTCGAGGGATCGCTAAACCGGATGGAGTTCAGGCTCCGTGAAGGGGATGATGCCCAAAAAGGGCTGACCTACAACATGCGGGTAATGACCGGATGGATGTTTACCAACAATCCTTTCCCCTCGCTGGAATATGAAAAACAGTTGTCAGATATCAAAGCTTCTGTTACCAGTACCTATCTCGAAGATCTCATCCGAAAAGATCTGGTTGATAATAAATATGGGCTTTTGCTTGTGCTGGAACCTAAAACAGGTTTGGAAAGGGAAATTGCTCAAAAAACAGCGGAAGAACTTGCAATCCTGAAGAAAAAAATGACTCCTGCTGAGTTGGATTCCATGGTTGCCACCACTTCAAAACTGGTTGCCTACCAGCAAAAGGAAGACAGCCCCGAAGCACTGGCCAGCATACCGTTGCTCAAACTCTCCGACGTCAGGCCCGAGGCATTCTGGTATGAAGCATCAAAAAGCGTTATCGCCGGCATTCCCCATCTTTTCCATGATGAGTTTACAAACAACATCATCTATATGAACTTCTGGTATGATCTGAATGTACTGTCAGAAGACAAAATTCCATATGCAGCCTTGTTGACCCGCTTGCTGGGCAAAATGGATGCCGGCGGTTACAGTTATGAGAACCTGGATAAATCATTGAATATTAACACGGGAGGATTTGGGTCAGGCCTAAGTTTATATATTTCCGGTTATGATGACAGCAAGCTGCTGCCCAAATTCAGGATCAATGTAAAAACAACCCTGGAAAAGCTGGATACAACGCTGGCTTTATTTGGTGTGGTAATCAATGAAACCAGCCTTAGCGATAAAACCAGGCTGCTGGATCTGCTCAAAAGACACCAGTCACAACTGGAATCTTCTGTTCTACAGAATGGTTATAATGTGGCTGCCACGCGCCTTGAGTCCTATTATTCCAGAAGGGGTGTTTTCAACGAAAAAACAAGAGGAATGGAGTATTACTGGTTTGTTACAGATCTGGTAAAGCGTTTCAATGAAAATCCGGATGCGGTTATTGCCATTCTTAAAGAAACATTCACTGCATTGTTTGCCAGAAACAACATGATGGCCGGAGTTACCTGCAGTTCTGATGATTATAAAGCATATGCATCCCGGTTTGAGAAGTTTGCCCCTGTGCTGGTTGAAAAAGCGGTGGAACCCAAAGATTGGAAACTTCAACCCGAGCCCAGGAATGAAGGTATCCTCACTGCCTCCAAGGTTCAGTATGTGTTGCAGGGATATGATTTCAGGAAACTGGGAATTGAATGGGATGGCAAATGGAACGTGCTGAATCAGGTCATGTCGACCGATTACCTGCAAACACAAATCCGCGTAATTGGCGGCGCTTATGGCGGTTTTTCCTCAATTACCCGGAACGGCAGCATCTATCTTTCCTCATATCGTGACCCGAATCTGAAGGAAACACTCGATAATTATAAGGGTATTACCGAATACCTGTCTCAGTTTAAAGCTGATTCCACCGACATGACCAGGTATATTATCGGTACCATTGCCGGCATGGATTCTCCGCTTACTCCGTCAGAAAAAGGGGATCAGGCATTCAGGAATTACTTCGAAAGTGCCAGCCGGGAAGATGTTCAGTCCGACCGGGATGCAGTGCTTGCTACAACTGCAGCTGACATACGAAGTATGAGCGATGAAATAGCTAAGGTGTTAGATCAGCAGGTTTGGTGTGTATTCGGGAATGACGAGAAAATAAACAAGAATAAAACGCTGTTTAAAGACCTGGTC
>CAYVBH010000171.1:0-8687 GCA_964449015.1 uncultured Bacteroidales bacterium | reverse complement strand
AAATATATGATGCTAACGCAGACGGTGCTATGAAACGCAGATAACAGATTAACTCAATATCAAACTGGTTAGAGACTTCCCTATTTTATAGAATAATTTGTCATGTCCAAACGCAACTATCGTTTATTAAGCTTTATAAGAACAGAAAAAACTTCAATAGGAGATTGTTATTAGACAGGCTCCCGTTATGGGTAAGATTTTTGCGGAAATGATTGAATTGAAAGCATATTATTATTGATAATAAAAAGCCATAACTCTTAGACCAAGTAAGACAATTTTTTTGCTTTAGACATAAAAGCTTCAGGAGTGAAGAGTCTTATATTGATTGGACTAAAAGGTTCATACTTTTTCATAACAAAAAAAATCCGATTCAAATAGGTGAGAAAAGAGTTAATATATTTATTATTGTTTTTTTAGGTAGAAAATGAAAAACGTAGAACGAATCAAGAAGAAACTAAAGCAGTACGGTATTCTTGGACTATCCGCAGTCGCATTGAGACACATTGCTAGTGTCATAGATGGCAGTTCATCAAATTCCCTAAGCCATCAATTATCCGCTCATAGAGTGCTTTCAAGATATACTTCTTTTGAAGGCAAAAAAATTTTAGAAGTTGGAGGATCACAATCCTGCGACTCGGCATATCCATTTCTCAAAGAGGGAGCGGCGAGTGTAATCGTGACTGGGCTTGACCATATCTCACAGGAACATGGCAGTGAAAAGTCTAATTTACGGGTCTTACGTGCTGATGCCCTTAAGCTCACGAGCATTTTCGGTCCATGTAGCTTTGATGTTGTTTATGGTTTATCAATCGTAGAACACATAACATCTCCCAAAGTTTTTCTTGACCAAGTCCACAACATCCTTAAGCCGGGAGGGCTTGCGTATTTTCAAGGCAATCCAATTTGGTCATCATCGATGGGTCATCACTTGTTCGTAGCCACTTGGGGTGGACTATATCAAGATAGGACTACAGCTAATTATTTATTCAGTGAGTTGCCTGGTAAGGTATCAACAAATCCAATCCCTGACTGGTCTCACCTTCTGATGACTCCTGATCAAATGGAAGAGTATTTGATAGGAAAATCAATACCCAACTCGGATATCAGTTGCATTATAGACTGGGTCTTTTGCTCTGGCGAGATAAACAGACTTAATATGTCCGAGATTGCTGAGGCCTATACGAGTTCAAACCTAATAGTGCTTGAAGCAACTACAAATAGACTCGACGTACCTCGTGATATTCTAGCAGTTTTGCGGAAACATTGCGGAGATGGCGTTGACTATGGTATCTACGGAGTAACCTATGTCCTGCTAAAGCCAGGATAGATGTTCAAAGGATTGAGGTTTGCTTTGCATCTTCATAAATGTATATTATAATAAAGCCACACGACAAGCCGAATCCAAGTGACAGAATAGGACTGGATGTGATCCTCAGTGGCAAATAAAAGGTAAGAAGAAAAAGAAATCTAACCGATAACACAGACAATGCTATGTTTACCAGAGTTGTTTCACTCGTTGTAACTATCAGAATAATAATATCTTAGATCAATGTAATTAATAATCTTCTCAAATAATACTTTTCAATAATTCATTTGTAGTATGCAATAGGATCTTATAATTTCAGTACCAAATTACCTTACTTCGTATTTTTAAGGTAGATTGGGGATCATGTACGAAAAAACTGATTTGTTTCAGTATAGTTTCAGTAGGAGCAATAATAAAAAAGCTCATTCAGTTATATATTGCCTGTTTGCGTTTTATTTTTGGTAGTCCCACATGGAATCGAACCTTTTCCATAGTGCGCTTAAAATCAGCTATATACAAGTGTGCAGTTTATACAGGTCTCGAAAAATACTCCTCTCTGCTTACATCTGCTTTACAAAGTTAATTATTCTTTTTGACTGGCAACTGCCTTTTTTGCTGCTTTGAGATGGAGGAATGCTTCATGGTTATATACAGATTTCTCAGTCCTTAGATTCCAACTCTTTTGAAGAATCTCTTCAGCTTCATCATATTTGCCCAGCTTGTGGAGTCCCCATCCTTTGGTAAGTAAGTAATTGTAATTGTCAGTACTTATTTCCAATACCTTATTAACTAACTCCATTCCTTCATTAACATTGCGATCTTTATCTATCAGGAAATAAGCAGGGTTATACATCTTCCACGAGTCTTGTTTCAATGAGTTTGCTTGCCGATAATATTCCTCTGCTTTCTTATAAAGTTGTCTCTCTTTTTGTACTGATGAGTTGCATGATAACATTCCCCCAGTAGTGTGTAACTTAGTATCCACAAAGGTTTTGAACCCCATTTATCATATATTTCAAGAGACTTCTCATGTGCAGTAATGGCATTGTCGAATTGATACATTCTCTGATAAGAGCTTCCTGAATTGTGCCAGAACCTTGGGTTCTGATCATCAAATTTCAGAAGTTGCTCTGTGTAGCTAATCAGATCAGACTCTGTTCCAAAGTTCCAAGCGTATAACCTGTTGACATCTGTTTTTTCCAGCAGTTATTAAAGAGATCATTGATCGTGTTGTTGCAAAATCACCTGCAGATATAGGTAAGGTTATAGGAGTAGCCACAAAGGAACTGGCGGGAAAGGCCGACGGAAGAGAGATCTCAGCAAAAGTGAAACAGCTTCTCGGTTAACAGAGTCTTTATCTTCGCTGAACTCACAGGAGCTGGCACGGACTGCAAATCCACGCCAGCCAAAGGGGGATCGGGAGTTAATACTATTTGGCAGCTTTCTTCACATAAATATCACCCTGCATATTTTTCATCATCATTTCAGGTCCGCCACCATTGATCTTTCCATAAACCCAGTCATCTTTTTTGAGTTTGTACATACCCGATTCAGCGGTCTTATTTATTTTTGGCGGTGTTTTATCAATGTCTATATCAAAATCACTGAAGAGCTCCCCATTGTCAGATTTCAATTTCAGATTGGCTTTTGTATCTGCAGGCAGAGTTACTATAATATTGCCATTTAGTGTGGAAAATGCCATTGGGGCTTTCGGATCAACTGAATTGAAAGTCACAGTTACATCTCCATTTACTGTAGTGGCAACCACCGAACCTGAAATATTGATAAGTTTGATCTGTTCATTCACATTATTTACTTCCAGTTCACCTCTCACATTTTCCACCACAATATCACCATCGTTTACTGTACCTAATTTAAGTTTTACATCCTGCGGAATTTTAAGATCCAGATCAATAGCTTTATCTGGATAACCAGTACCCACCGTAACTGTATTATCAACTTCCTTAGCAGTAACTTCATAGCCCCTGGAAGCTGAGATTCGTTTCATGCCGTTTTCCGTAGCTTTCAGCCTTTCTTCTTCACCGCTTCTTGAAGTTACATTAATAATGATGTCTTTGCCTTCATAACTCACAACTTTAATTGATCCTTTAACCAGGTGTACTTTTAAGGAGTATGGTTTCCCGGGACTGCTCAATGGCACAGTTAACTGTTCTGTAGATCCCGATTGTCCATAAGCTTTTATTCCGACAAACAGGCTTAATAATAATAGTCCTGCAATCTTCATTTTTTTCATAACTGTATAATTTTAAGATTGTTTTTTAATATAAACATCGCCGTTAAGTGTTTCGAATTTGAATGTTTTGCCTCCTTTACCAAAACGCACTGCTGTAATTGTATTTAGTTTATAGACCTGACCCTCCCCTCCATGCTTTTCCTGGACTTTCGTAGCCGAAGCCGGCAACAGTTCTGCGTCTGGAAAATCTGTAAAGAGATCTCCATGCATACTTTTAAACTGAAGATCGGCTGAAAAACCGGGTTGATAGCTTACGTGGATATTCCCATTTATTGTATAATAAGATGATTCATCAGGGGGATTACTCAGATAGCTTACAGATACGTCACCATTTACAGTATGAGCATAAGTGGTACCTTTCGCATTTTTAATTGATATTTCTTCATTAACGTTATTAACATGCAATGTTCCGTTGACATTATTTATCATAATAATCCCATTATTTACAGTTGAAATATGCAGGCTCATCCCAAAAGGCACTTTCAAAGTGAAGTCAACATTAAAACCATATTCGATATCATCACGATCATCATAATAATACCTATTCGTGTGCGGACGTGAATCAAAAGGTTCAGCTATGTAAGCGGTTATACTATCTGACTTCTGGTCAAAGCCAAGTTTGAATTCTTTCTTACCTGTTTCTAAATTTTTATCATCATCCGCAGTAATGGTCTTATCCATTTCGAGCAGAACCTTGTTTCCCTCATAACCTTCCACTTTAATAAATCCTGAAATATTATAAATGAAAAGTGTACTTCCCGACACATTTTTGGAGAGCATAAATTCTTTACTTATGTGCTCTTTAAATTCCCGGCCATTTGCCTCCGGAAGGGCACATATCATTCCCATTCCCATTAAAAGGGTGACTATTACCTTTTTCATACTATTTTATTGAATATTAGTTACTAGATCAATTTTTGAATACTTTTTTCGACATTGATTTTAACCATCTGATTCAGATCTTTTTTACTAAGCAATTTCTGTAGAGATTTTACTGAACTTTTCTCCTGTATTTTTACCATCGCGTCTGCTATTGCTGATTGCATAAGTGGTGATTCCTGAAGGTCTATACTCCGGACCAGACCTTCGCGAACCTTTGGTTCATCGGCTAATTTAACAAGAGCCTCAAGTGTTATCAGTCGTACATTAACATTAGGGTCCTCATTTAAAGTTGTGAACAAAGCTCCTATTACCTTTAGGTCAACATTACTTATCTCATCAGTATAGGCTACTGCACGTATTCGCTGTGAAGCTGAAGGGTCCTGCAGTAGTGAAAGCATTATCATTTGTTTCATCTCTGATACCTGGGAGGAGAGTGAATCAATCTGCTTATTGTAGGATATTGCTGATTCCCCCGGTTGATGCAAAAGATATCCGCCAACCAGTCCTGCTGCAAGCAATAAAAGACTGAAAGCAAAACGGGGCTTTGCCTGCAAGGACCAGTATTCCCGAAGCTTATATAGCCACCCTCTGATTGGATTTTTATGTTCTGCCAATTGTTCTTTATAATTGGTGAGCATAGCATCAAAGCATTCCCGCATCGATGCCGATGGCTCAGGTTGTGGAATTTCTCTCATTAGATTCCAAACTTTTCTGGCTGCCTCAAAATCTGTCCGGCAATCTGCACATCCTGCCAGATGGCTTTCAATCTCACTGCGTTGTGTCTGATCGATAGAACCGGCCAGAAGTTCAGTAAATCGTTCTCTGTAGTCTTTGCATTCCATAGTGATTTCTTTAATTCTCAATCTTTTGATAATTACTTTTCAGCTGGTTTAATGCACGATGTACTCTGACTTTTATAGCCCCTTCTGTTGTATTCAATATTTTTGCTATTTCATTATATTTTAGTTCCTGAAAGCGGCATAATATCAATAATTCCCGGTTTTCATCGCTTAATTTTTCCATTGCTGTTTCCAGGATTTGTAATTCTTGCTCCTTTTCCAGTTTTGCATCTGAATATTGTTCTCCCTCAATTCTCTCTTCAAAATTTTTCACATCAGTATTTAACGGAGCCTTTTTAACTTTTCTGAAATGATCGTATATTGCGTTTCTCGCTATGTGATACATCCACATTTTATATTCACCAAAGCCCATAAATCCATCAGGGTATTTCAACATCCTCAAAAATATATTCTGAACCATATCTTCACTTAATTCTTTTTGCCTGGTCATATTAAAAATGAATCTATACAGCTGACGATGATATCGTTCATAAAGCAGGCCCATTTTATCAATGTCACCATTTTTTACTTTCAGCATTAACGCGTTATCTGAGAGTGAATCCAAGACCTGATGTTTTATATACTTTTCATACTGGTAACCTTCGTAAAGGTAAAAGGTTACAGAAGTCAGTCTACTTTTTACAAAGATACTTACTAGCGGACAACTCTTTCGGTTTATTAAAAAGGTGATATTAACAATTTTAGATCGTAAGTGGCTTATTCACACCAATATGAGTGGTTCAACCTATTAATAAAATGTTTAACTTATAAAATAGACGTTAAGAGCTGTTTGGGAAATGTGGGGAAACTATATGGCAAATAAAAACGCAACCAACTAATATATAGCTGATTGCGTCAATTAATAGTAGTCCCACCAGTGCTACAAAATCACTTCATAAATTATATAATAAGTTTACGGAAAGTTACAACTGGTCAAGCGCAGAACAAGAATTACTCATATTTTGCTTGTAAATAAAAGTTGACATCTGTTAACAATTATTTACGAAATGTTTCCAATATGTTTCCAATTTTTATTACTTTTATGTATTAATTCTAAACAACAAATCAATGGCAACCGTTAAACTATTGTTACAGCAGCCATATAAAAAAGGGACAAAGGTTTTAAGTCCTGATGATACCCGTCTTTATGCTTTTCTAATCCTGGACAGACACCACGTTGTTAAGATAAAAACAGAACACCGGATTTCTCCCAAACAATGGGATTTTAGAATTCAGGGCAAACATGAGAGGTTGGCCGGTAGCATTGAGTTTAATAAGAAGCTGGCAGAGTTAAAAGAAAAAATCCTCAACAAATACAAAGATATCATTTCGAGAACGCCTGATCTTCCGTTTAGTCAGGTTGCAACTGTTTTGAAGGAATACGGCAAAAATATTGAGATCCCATTTTCCGATAATGAGAAAGGATTCTTTGAGGTATTAGATGAGTATATTGTTTATCTGGAAGGGGAAGTTGCTCCGAACACAATTAAGAAATATGTTACTCTCAAATTGAGCCTTAAGGAATTCATTAGTGAAAATACGAAATATGCAAACCTGACTTTCAGCCTGATTGATCATAAATTCTTAGATGCTTACATAAAGTATTTAAGGAATCAGAAGCCGCGCGGGAGGCAGAAGACACGCCCGGAAGATCATCAAAAAGGGTTGTTAAATGATTCAATTATGAAGTATGTCAAAACTATTAAAACCTTTTGTGATTGGGCTTATAAGAGAGAATACAATAAATTTAATTATTACAAGTCATTTGAGGTTACAAGTCCGGCAAACAGGAAAAAGACCATGCAGGAACATGACATTGTTACATTAACATTATCGGAGTTGAGACAGTTATACACGCATGACTTTTCAGACAATCCTTCTTATGACAGGGTGAGGGATTTATTTTGCTTCGGAGCTTTCACCGGTCAACGCTGGAGTGATATTGAACAGTTCAGCAAGGATCAGATTGAAGGGGACGTTTGGAAATTTGCGGCGTATAAGACAAAGAAAGTAACTGAAATTGATTTGACCGGTTATGCTGCACCAGCACTGGATATCTTGAAGAAATACAACTTTGAATTACCAAAGATCAGTAATCAGAAATTTAATGATTACCTAAAAGAAGCCTGCCGGGAGGCAGGGATAACCGAGACTATTAAACTCCGGCGTTACGTTGGTGCAAAGGAAATAGAGATCATTAAGCCTAAATGTGAATTCCTATCTTCGCATTCAGCAAGGAAAACATGTGTATCAATTTTATTAAACGAGTATAATATACCAATCACGCACGTTCTGGAAATAACCGGACATTCAGACTTAAAGACTTTGCAGAAGTATATCAACAAGGACAGACAGTCAAGACGTCAGGCCATGGAAAAGACGGCAAGCATAACAGAGCCGTTAAAGCTTGTTAAGGCTGGTTAAGAACAAACTGCCATAAAATAACAGACCGGGGGTTATATGCCTCCGGTTTTTTTGTGATTAAAAGCAATATTTTCCTAATTCCAATAAACAGATTAACAGCCATATAATATCAAAAACAGCAAAATAGTATTAAAATCTGGAATTAATAGTAATTTAATGTTACATGAGCAAAATTAGATTTTATGTCACTTAGTTGCTTAAAACGTAATTAAACTATTTTAATCATGGATCGAATCTTTTCATCAATGACTATTTCTGAATTGACAAGGGCTATTCAGAGTTCTATTGCTGAAGTATTAATCGATGCTGGCAAGTATAAACAAGCACCACCTCAAGATAGGAAAATTAATGGCATCAAGGAGTTGGCAGAATTCCTGCAATGTTCAGAACCTACGGCAGTGAAAATCGGTAAGTCGGGGAAATTTAAGCGCTACCAGAAAGGCCGTAAAGTATTCTTTTATGAATCTGAAGTTTTAAGCGGATTAAGTGAATAATATGAATATAGTTGATTTATTGCAGTCAGAACAGGCCTTACTTCTGGTTAAACCCTCCGATCTTGAAAAGTTTGCCAATCAAATAGTCACGAAGATCCTGTCTTGTCAACCGATCCAGGCACCTGTTCAAACCGAATCCGACAAGCCTTTAACTCAGGCTGAAGCGATAAAATTCCTGGGCAAGTCCCGACAGACACTTACAAAGCTGAGACACAAGGGACTTATCAAAAGTTATAAGTTGGGCGGACGCATTTACTTTAAGCAGAACGAACTACTTGACGCATTAAAGAAAAACTGATGCCAGCCTCATCCATCTATTTTAATTCTGAGATCCGATAATGAAATCCACAACAATTATAAGACAAAGGTACCGCAAACCAGAATCAGTTGTGCCAATATTGGCACAACAAAAAGAACAGGGTGCGGTTAGGGATCCGTTAACCATTAATTATTGCTTCTTCATATTGGTTAACGTGCTCCGTTTTTGG
>CAYVBH010000170.1:0-8698 GCA_964449015.1 uncultured Bacteroidales bacterium | reverse complement strand
CCACAGCATGGCAGTCATGAGCCCCACCAGTGGAGGGTGGTATCCGGTTCTCGCGAGGCTGCTGTCGCCGGCTTCAGGCAGGGTAAAGATGCCCTGCAGTCCATTTTTCATGAACCAGTGAGCCTCAACGGAAGTCTGCCTGATATTATCCCAGAAGTAGCAGTAATTTAAGCTGATTACGACTACTGCAATTATAGCCAGTGTGGGTATCAGCAGCGGCAACAGGTTTTTTACCCTGTATCTGTTAATATGAGAATACATTGAACTAGTCCTGTTTCGATACGGCAGTGCCGGCCTCAACATTCGGAGTGAACAGCAGGATGCAATAGAATAGCATGAAGAACATTATTCCCCATTGCCGGTTGAACATTGACTCAAAGAAGGCAGATGCCGTGAAGATTATAATAAATGCTGTCGTAAGTTTCTTCTGCCGGAAAGCGTAGTGACGAAAAAAAGGCCCGTACAACATCCAAAACAGTATTATTATCCCCGGGATACCGTTGGTGAGCAGTTCCTCAAGGAATTGATTGTGGGCGTCGAGGCTAAGTTCATACTCACCCATGAAGCCATTTTCCAGGTACTTTTCGCTTAGCTCGTTTCTGGAATTCGATAATCCGACCCCAATACACCAGTTCTCACATATCAGATGGCATGATGAGATCCATTGTCTGTAACGGGGTACTGATGTTACTGCCTCCCTGATACTGATACCATCGTTGGGATCCCATAATGGTCTAATAAACTCTCTGATTCTATAATTCAGCATGAATGAGGTTATAAGAGCCATAAGCACTATTATGGTGGCGATCTTTGATCTTCCTGAAAGATGATGCTTCTTCAGCGCTCCAATAATGTAGAAAACCAGATATGCGAAAGCTGCAACAAATGCGGTCTTTGAGGATAACAGTACCATAAAAACAAACAATAAGGCTGCAAGTGGGTATTTGAATCTGGCAAGCCATTGTTTATCAACGTAGTAATGGATAAGAATCAGTATTGCAAACAATACTTTTATACTAAGGAAAGTTGGATGCGCATAATAAGAGAAATTGTCGTACTGAAAAGCGCTGCCATAATTAGCAGAATTAACTGCAGGATTGATGTTAATACCTCCCGGTGCAATACTGTTAATAGCAGCCCGGATTAGTAAAAAGACAAATACAACAAATATGCCCGTCAGAAATGACCTGAACTGAAACTCAAGCTTTCTTTCCTCATCGACAGACAGAAATACCGGCAAACCCAGCAATGGTACCAAAATGAACATAAGCTTCTGTTCAATCATTTCATGATTAACCATGGGTCCCCTTAAAACACTGGCAAGCTGAAGAAGAAAATAGACTACGAACGGAATAAGGGACCACCTGTACCTGTAGAATGATGATATAACAGTTCTGAAGTTAAGGATCCAGACTACCATTCCCGAAAAAAGGAATAAAGATAACGGGTATAACGACCAGGCCCGCGGAAAAGGCATCAGGAACAGGGTTAAACCTAGTGCTAACCTGCCTGTTTTAAGGAAGCCTGAAGAATATTGATTTATTCTCGTCATAGTTCAGGCATAACAGGACTCATAACGGGCTACAATGCTTTCCCACTGGTAGTTCCTCAACAAATAATCCGGTGGAATAAATTCGGAAAATGAACTGTCGGACAGAAGCAATTCTCTCAGTTCTTCAAATGATCTAAAAAAGAAGTAGTTATTATCAAGTGTGAATCTGTTCTGAGGAACATCTATTGAAAGGATAGGCCTTCCTGAAATTATCATCTCGACCAGGGAGGGAGCTGTGCCACAAAGGGTATGCGTGTGAATATACCCTTGACAATGCCTCCGTATCAGATCAAGCTCTTCCTTTATGTAAAGTCCGTTTATCAGAATAATATTTGGAAAGTCAGAGTATTCTTTCCACACTCGTTTACCATAGTCCGATGAGGTAAAATTTGAGATCAGGACAAGAATCCTGTCGGTTCCGGCAAAACATTGGCATAATTCGTGCAACTTATTGTCCATAAGTGACCTGCTGACAGAAAGGAAATAATTTTGCTTAAGAAAGGGATACTTAGCTACCATCTCTTCGTCGGCTGAGAGTGATGTATCAATAACTCCGCCATACGGAATAACAAGTATTTCAGCCTTAACGGTGTTACTATCTATATGGGAAAGAAAGACCTTATTGTCAAAAATCAACGTTTCAGAAAACCTTTGTGCGAGTCTGAAACACAATCTGAAATAAAGCCTTGCAATAATATTGAAATGAGGCCTCTCCCACTCAATTCCACCTACATTTGAAACAACTCTTACCCCTCTGAAGATTCTCAAAATTGGTATGGCCGGAATCCCCTGAATCCCCAGGAGTAAAATAGTATCAACACTGAAATAGCAGTAAAGGATAGAGAAGAAATCGTAGAATAAGCCCTGAAATCCGGAAGCGCTTAACGGCATTCTTTTCACCCTGACACCTTCCGGCAGAACTGGGCCCTGCCTGGCTTTCCTGGAATTAAAAATCAGGTATTCAACCGATTCGTCTTTTCTTTCAGCAAGATTGGTAACCAATTGTTCAAAACCACCGTAATCTGCATAAATCCCGTGAGACCCGACAATTGCTACTTTCATAACCAGGGCTGGTTGAAATCAGAAGGAATAATCATTCAGATATTCTGACAATGCGCTTTTCCAATCCTGCATATAGTCAATTCCCCTAAGCATAAGCTTCCGGTTTATCAGTCGCTCTGATTTTGGCCTGGGAGCATAGTAATCAGTTGAGAAGTAATCAGATCCCACACTGTTGAGTTTAACCTGATTTTCAAGTTTAAGAATTCTGATAACCTCTGCAGCCACTTCATACCTGCTGGTCATTCCATGGCAGACCATATTGTACAATCCCCATATACCACTTTCGAGCAGCATCAATGTGTTTTTGGCAAAATCGTGGGTATATGTTGGTGTCCCGTCCTTGTCGTTAACAACATTGAGTTCTGTGACACCGCTGTTAATCTGGGTCATGATTTTCTTTACAAATTTCTTATCCTTGTGGCCTCCTCCCATCATCCAGCCGGCCCGGCATATAAGATATCTTCGGGCATTTTCAACCACATATCTTTCACCCATATATTTTGACCGGGCGTAGACTCCAAGTGGATTAGGCATATCCCAGTCATCATATACATCCTTCCGACCATCAAATATCCCTGCTGTACTAATATAGAGTAGTGGGATATCGAGATTGTTGGCTATAATGACAGCATTCTCCACGCTCAGGGTATTTGTTACATAGGTCTCTGATTCATGGCTTTCGCAATACTCGAGATCTGTAAAAGCACCAAGATGAAAAAGGAAGTCAGGCTTAAACGATTCAACATCTCTGTTATAGGAGTCAAAATCCCTGAAATCCAGATAACTCAACCATGTCTCATTCACATCAATATCTGTACATTTCAGTTCATACTTCTGCGAAAACTGCCTGTAAAAAGCCTCTCCCAGCATCCCGCCGCAACCGGCTATGTATATTTTCTTATTCATTTATGGTAGTATTAATTAGATTCTTCAGAAGCTTTGCAGGCACCCCCCCATATACTGATCTTTCAGGGACATTTTTATTGACAACACTGCCCGCGGCAATAACCGAATGCTTGCCGATGCTAACACCATCGAGAATTATAGCCCCGGTGCCTATCCACACCCCGTCGCCTATTTTTACCCCGACACGTTTTTCGCCCTGTTCATTTATATATTTACCAGGATCGTCGAATTTATGGTTCTCGGAAAAAACTGAGACATTGGGACCTAATATTACATTATTTCCTATCTCCACATATCCGCGAATCTGAATAAAACAATTCTGGGATATTCCAACATTGTTACCAATAATCAGCCCTTCCCCAAGATTTCTGATAACACCGGTTCCATCAATAATGGAATTGGACTTCAGTGTAAAATTGTCACCAATTATGATACCCCTGCGTGTAAGAGCATTTATCTCAACATTTCTCCCTATCTGGGCGGAACGGCCAATTTGAATTTTTCTCTTATGCTTTATTGTGACCCTTCGCCCTACAAAGATCAATCCCCGTGATCTGCCCAGGAAAGGTTTCAGCATAAGTCCGCGTAATAGTTCAAACATTTTGGTGGAAATAATAACAAAAAGATCAATGGATCTGATATCCGGGTCCAGTTTATAATCCGGCCTGCCCAAAATCCTGATCATTTTTTCAACTAATCTCTTCATTTCGTGGCTATTGTTTCCTCGTAGATGCTTATCAATCTATTGTAATGCTTATCAGGACTGAAATTATTGATGGCATTGATTCTGGCATTATCCGACAGAGATGAATACATCTCATCAGACACTGAAATTGAACTCTTTATCGTACTTATCATTGATTCTGTATCACCAGGAGCAAAAAGGTAGCCAGTAACACCTTCCTTCACGATCTCAGGTATACCTCCTATTCTGGAGGCGATAACCGGCTTACCCAGGGCATTTGCCTCAACTATTGTCATTGGGTTGTTCTCATACCATTCAGAGGGCACAATCACGTAGGATGAACCAGCTATCAGCTCATTCAGATATTTTCCATCAGCATATCCGACATATGAAATATTCTCTGACTCAGAAACAGATTTTTTTACAAGTTCTTCCAATGGACCGTTACCGGCAATAACCAGTTCAATATCTGTATCCTTAAGTGCCTTCATCAAGGTGACTATGCCCTTTTCAACTGATAATCTGCCAAAAAACAGAATATACCTGCCCTTGGTTGCGGATTTGTCAGATTCACTTAAATCAGAGAAGTTATAGAGCTGAACTGACTTGTCGGCAAACCTGCTGTCAAATTCAATATGCTTCTGTTGAGCAAACCTGCTGACAAAAATAAACTTATCAATATACTTAACCGGGTCAACAAAGAATTTTCTTCTGTAAGCTTCCAGTGTTAAAACCAGACTATATGACAGATTGCGATCAGAACACCTTCCAAACAGACAGTTCAGATAGAATTTGTTTTTACATCTTTCACATATTCTGTTTTCCGCATCAAGGAGAGCATTCGCCGGACACAGCAACCGGTAGTCATGTACTGTAATTACCATTGGGACCCGGCAAATGTATAGTGTTTCAAGGACTGAAGAACTTAGCGCACCATAAAAAAGATGAAGATGAGCTATATCAGGAGAAAAATCACTAACAAGTTTCCTGATATTATTCGCTGCTTCCCTGTTGTTCAGGTATTCCCTCACTCCTCTCAGACCTTCAATAAACCCTGCTGACCTGAAGTCCCGCCTAGCAATAAAATAACCATTGAAAGATGAGTCTATGTTCCTTTGGTCAATACTGCTGAAGTAAGCAACTTCACTTCCGTGATTCTCCAGGAGATGGCCTGTATTGAGATAGACACGGTCTGCCCCACCCCTGACGAAATGATTGTTATTTACCTGAAGTATCTTCATTTGTGGTGGTGTCCATGTTGTTCCATAATATTAATATAGTCATTTGCGATAGTTTGGGCTATAAAATCCCACGTCAGAGATTTTGACCTTTCAAGGGCACCTGATTGAAGTCGGCTCACTGATGAAGGATTGTTAACCAGACTCTCAAGTGCCTTTCTAAATCCTTTTATGCTGCTCACGGGAGAATCAAGCGGAATCTTGATCCCGCAATCATCGGTCACAGAATAACTCATTCCGAAGGCATCGTGACAGATCACAGGAAGACCTGCAGACAATGATTCCAGAACTACGGCAGATGCTGCCTCCTTTATGCTTGTGTGAATAAGAACATCTGAATTGATCATCAGGTTGTATACCTGATCCTTTGCAATATGTCCAAGCCATTTTATATTCCTAATCTTATACTTTTCAGCAATTTCCTGAAAATATTTCTTTTGTGGCCCGTCACCTACGACAGACAATTCCAGGGCATTGCCGAGAATACTGCTCTCCCCAATAGCCCTGATAATTAAATGTAATGCCTTCAGCGAGCTCAGCCTGCCTGCCCATAATGCTCTTAGTGGTTTATTTACCTGAACATCTCTGACAACTGCACTGGATGAAGAGTAGGTCCCCATATCAAGGAGTTGTTTGGTCCTGTTGCTAAGTTTGCTGAATGAGCTGTAATCCTCTTTAGTAACATAGTAAATAATAGCTGCGCTTCTTATAGCTTTGCGGACCCTGTGTGACAGATTAAACTGGAGAACATTGGCTATATTTCTGAAAGCAGTGAGTGCCATCTCCTGGAAGGGAAGTGCCTTCAGAAAACTGAAGTGAACAGCGGAAAAACCGCTTGTAGGACCCCATACAACCGGGATGTTCAGTTTATACAGGAAACCAGGTTCGCGAAAGGAAATATGGTTGAAATGGTGGACAATGTCAAACACAACTTCATGATTAAGCTTTGTGGCCATCCTGAATACTCTCTTCTCCCAGAACCTGACTCCAAGAAAATACAGGAATGGCAACCCAACACTTGTCTTTTTTGCGGAGAGAAATTTATTAAATGCTGCAATAAACCTTGTGGCCAAAGGTTGCCCTACTGGAACGAGATTAATATCCGGCTGAATCTTTTCTGAATCATAATAGCTGCTAATCAGATCCTTGTAGTTAACGGTTCCAAACTGGTTCGTTTCAGCATAGATCAATGTAATATCATGAAATTGACCCAGTTTTGTGAGGATGTTCCATCCGGAGGAACACTCTGATCCCATATTTGGAGAAAACTCATGAGCAGTTACCAGTACCTTTAGTCTCCCTGATTCTTTCATGCCATCAAAAGAATGAATAATACATTCATCAAAAATAAAACTAGATATGAATAAGGTCACTTTTTGCCGTCAACATAATCCCCTCATCAAGAGTTATAAGTTCTCTTCCGAGGACACTCCGCATCTTCTCAATATCTGGTCTGCGCCTTGTCATATCGCCCTCCTTTAACGGGTCTGTGTATATTATTCCGGACCTTGAATTTAATCTATCCACAACTTTATGGGCAAGCTCCTTGATGGAAATTTCCGTATCATTTCCAATATTAACCACCTCATTGCTGAATCTGTTTTCATTAAAGATTGCTTCAACAGCATCCAGGTTATCATCAATATAACAAAATGTTCTTGTCTGACTTCCGTCTCCATACACAATTAGATCCTCATTACGCAAGGCTTTGGCAATAAACCTCGAGATGACAAAGTCCATACTCTGTCTGGGACCATAGGTATTGAAAAATCTGAATATCGTATAATCAAGACCATATTCCTGATGATAGCATCTCAGGAAAGCTTCACCTAAATTTTTTACAATAGCGTACGGTAATCTTGAGTTCAGGGGTGTCGTGTCTTCATGCTGTGGAATTTCGACTGGTTCTCCATATACTTCAGAGGAACTGGAATAGAAAACCTTCTTTACTGAGGTGTTCTTTGCCAGTTCAAGAATATTTTTGATGCCATTAATATCCTTTAAAACCAGCATCGGGTTTCGAAGTGTCCTTTCCACTCCAACAACAGCTGCGTAATGAAAGATGTAATCAAATTTGTAACTTAATACAATGGAGCTAATATCATTGTACTCATTTATATCACCTTTTATGAATATTACATTCTGTCTTTCCAGTGGTATCTTGGATATGGAACCTGAAAGCAGGTTGTCAACAACAACAACAAGGTTTTCACTGTTTGATGAAAGCCTGTCTGCAAGACTTGAACCAATATTTCCGGCTCCTCCCGTAATTAATATCTTTCTTGTCATTTTGGGCTATGAGTTGGTAATGGATTAGTATTAAGCTTAAAAGGATTTTTAAAGATTTTTCTTCCAGTATACCTGACATTGTTAATTAAAAATGAAACCATCAGCCAGAAGAAGAAAGACAGGCATTTCTGATCAAGCACCTGGTTGAAGAAGCCCAGAATTATAACCAGAGTTAGCATGGCAAAAACCATTTCCCCGGCATTGGTATCCCTATTCAACACAGATGTTTTAAAAACCTTAAAAAGTATATAAAGATACAGAAGAAATGCAATAATCCCTTGCGACACAATGATTGATATCCAGTATACATCCTTAAGCAGCTTAAGAGTGCTGTCGCCATAGGTAAGGATCAGTGGAAGGTCATTGTATAATTCTATTTTGCTGTCAACAACTGCCTCATCAAGGCTCATACCAAGAACTAAATCCCTGATATCACCTGTCAGAAACTGGGGAAGCACTTTTGTGAAAAATCCAACTCTTGCATAATACTCCGAATTCGTCAACCACTCCCAAAGGGTTGGTGTACCTATCATGTTTTCAAGCAATGACTTGTTCAGGAAGAGGATAGCAAGCAATGGTATTGAAAACACCAGTGAATAAATGATTCTCCTACGGCTGACGAAAAATCCGATTATTATTAAACCAACCAGAGAAGCAAGTGATTTGGTCAACATAATGATAATAAAGGAAATTGTAAAGTACGCCCACTTGTGATAACTTCTCTTTGTATTAAACATCAGAACTGCCGTTATTCCCAGTATTAGATAAGCGAAGTCAAGGTTGTTTATGAATGTCGAATTCAATCCTTCATGGTAAAAAGCTGTTGGCAATGAATCAGTAAACATCAATCTGTCTGGCAGAAAAAGTCGAAAGAAAAAGTCATTGTCTACCAACTGTATGATTGATAAGAATATATGACAAATAAATATCACTACAACATGCCCATAGAAGCCCTCAAATGAACTC
>CAYVBH010000169.1:0-8736 GCA_964449015.1 uncultured Bacteroidales bacterium | reverse complement strand
AGGAAACCGTGGTTGTTCTCCGGGGATTGGTATTAAACATGTAAGTCACATTCAGGCCATATTTAAATCTCTTGTCCTTGAATCCGTAGGCGATATGGCCGCCAGGCATTATTTTGGTACTGAAATCGTTGCTCGTACGTCCGCCAAGCCGCAAACGTGTTCCTTCTATTTCGTTGGAACTCACAGTTGTATAATAAGGTCCCAGTTCAATCGGACCCATTACAATGTAATAGTTGGTCAGCATGGTCATTAGGGTGTTGATCGTCTTGAAAAGAGGGACTCTTTTGACGGAATCGACCATGGTGTATATTTTGCTGTCTTCTTCCGACAATTCGGTTTTCCGGTTTTGATTCCAGAATGCATCATCCCGGTCGAGGTTGTTCTCGAGCAGGTAGGTATCGGTTGTCATTTTTTTCACCGGCTCCGGAACCGGATCGCTCAGCGTAATGCTGTCATATACGGCTGTTTTACGGCCAAAAAAACCGTACGTTTTTTCAGCCAGGTTGAAATCAATGATGATGTCCTCGCTGGTCAGAAACCAGGTGGTGTCATTGATCTGGTCGTATTCATAAGTGGCGATCATGTCTTTCAGCAGGTTCAGATTGACATCCGCTGAAACACGAAGCTGCACCTTTTTTACGGCATAACTGGTATCTGCCACCCATAAGAAACCGTGAAATGTTCTTTCCTGTTTCCGTTTGGGTTTAAAAGAAATTTTCCGGCACCAATTGCCATCTATGAACGCGCTGTCCTCAAGCAGATATTTATAATACATGCGACCTACTCCGGCAATCGGACTCACGAAACCGGGATCGAAAAAAAAGATGAAGTCATCGTAAACGTTCAGATGCTGGTACATCTTACCGGTATACTGTGATACCGTCTTGTTTTCAATGCCGCTTATTTTGAAAGCTTCAATTACCTCGCGGTTAACGGGAGGGTCTTTGGATCGGTATATTTTAGAAACCGTTTCTGTGATTAAAAGCGGAAGGTAATTCTTATTGAACACTTCTGAAGAATCCATGTAGTCGAACACAAAGCTAAAATCCTTGATGAGTCGGGCATCCTGGAATTTTTCATCAATGTTGTTCATGTCGAGCCTCAACTTGGTGTATGCCTTGTACTGGTAATTGGATAATTTGTCGGGATTGTTCTGCTTTTTGTTATCATTGATCCGGCGCAGGATTTCAAATGCCGGATTTTCTCCCGGCTTCACCACAACTGCTTCGAGGGCAATACTCTTGGGCACAAGCCTGATTTCAAAATTCTGGGTCGTTCCTTTAGCAACCTTAAGTCGGGCCACCTCGTAGCCCAGGCTCGAAACAAGCAGCGTGTCCATGGCTTTGGTTGTGGAAAGAAAGAATGATCCATCGGTCTCGCTGATGGTACCTACCAGGCTGTGCAGAAATCCAATATTCACATAGGGTATGGGTTCGCCGGTTTCGCTGTCGGTAACCTTACCGGTGATAACCGTTTTCTGAGCTGCTGCCGGTGAGACGAGATTGGCAGCGATGATCAGTAGGAAAATGCAGACCTTGTTCATTTTATTTTTTGTGTACATCAATATAAACATAATTATTCATTATCGGGGTGGCCTGCAAAAACCGTGCTCAAAATTCCCAACGTGCACCCAGTGTGGGCATAAACTCCCATTCATTAGGTCCTACAGGGAAATTCTTACTTATTTCCACTTCACCACCCAGGGCAATTTTAGGTGTAACCAGGTACCAGATTTGTGGTTCTGTTTGAAATACAATTTCTTTGGAATTGGGATCGGCAATCTTGTCCTGCGACCAGATATCGGCAAAACCGGTAAACAAAACCTTGCCTTTGAGCAAGGGCTGAAACCAGACCAGGGTAAACTGAAAGTCAGGTACGTCCATGCCTCTTGGCATCCGGCAAAGCCATTGGGTGGTAAGTACTACCTGCCCGAGTTTCACAGGATGACTGAAACCCGCGAGAAAAATGCTGTTGTATGTGAATGATCCGGTTAATTCACTGCTGTCAATCGGGTATGCTCCGAATCCGTCATTATATTCAATATGAAAGGTTAATTCATCAAATGCGTCCATTCTTCTCAAACCGGGAATGTAGAAATCCCTTGATATCTCCCAGTAAGCGGCAGACATACTGCGCGGATTTCCCGGGTAATCAAAATCAAAATCTGCAAACCAGAAAGTGGATCCCAGCGTATCGGGACGGAACATTTCGAGAGTGGCAGTGAGAAATTTACGGTTCTCACCAAAATCATAATGGAGCTGAAGATTTTGTGATTTCAATAAAACCGGGGATAAAAAAAACAACAATGCAATTAATTTTTTCATGACTCGTTTTTATAATGGAAGTGCAAAATTAGAAATATTGCACTGAGCACAAAACGATAAGTAAATCAGGTAAAGATATTGCATAGTTCACCAATTTAAATGGTAAAGACAACCATCATGGCATATTAGTTGCATCATGGTTAAGCCGGAATGTCTGTTTGTTCAAATAGAGTCTGTCAGAAATGTCAGATATATGTGAAGGAATTACTATTTTTAAGCTGATAAATTTGAGGAAATGAAAAAGTTGAAATTTTGCCAGACCGGTTTGTTACTACTGGCTCTTGCCGGTTGTTCAAAGGACAATGATTTGAATTTCTTTACAGTGAACCAGGATATTGAATTCGGAGCGCAGCTCGATTCGACCATCCTGGCTAATCCTGCCGAGTATCCTGTGTTAAGCAGGACCGCAAATGCACAGGTGTACAGTTATCTTGAAACCATGTTGGGAGATATTCTTGAATCTGAAGAAATTCTTTACAAAGATGAGTTTGCCTGGAAGGTTACCGTTATCAACAGTGATGTAGTCAACGCCTTTGCTGCACCCGGCGGGTACCTTTATTTTTATACCGGCTTGCTGAAATACCTGGATAACGGTGCACAACTGGCAGGAATCATGGGCCACGAGGTAGCACACACCGACAGGAGACATAGTACGGAGGCCATGACCAAGGAATATGGTTTTTCGGTTCTTATCTCCATTTTGTTGGGAAATGAACCTACTCAAATGGAGCAGATTTTAGCCAGCCTGGCGCTGAATGGAACGGTACTGGCCTATAGCCGTAAAAATGAAAATGAAGCTGATCAATATTCCGTGTATTACTCAGCAGATACAAGGTATTACAATCCATTGGGCGTATCAATTTTTTTCCAGAAAATGATCAGTGAGCAGAATACGGCAGGAACCGGTATTCCGGAGTTTTTAAGTACGCACCCGAGCGATGAAAACCGGATGGCCAATATCGGCACTGTTTGGTATAACCTGAAGAATGAAGAGCCTGAACTGAACAGTGTCGACTGGAAAGATCTTACAAATGAGCATGTGACCATAAAAGCCATGTTGCCTGAGTAAGTCATTGCACGCCAGGATTATTGTTTGCAAGACAATGCACGAATAACAACAATCATATGAAATATAAGCATACCCTTGAAGCAGCGCTTGAAAGCCTGCGTGAGATTGAGGAGTTGATCAGCGGATTTTCAGGCAGCGGAAAGATACCTGCTGTTGAAATCGACCTGGTTTTGCAGAAGATGCGGAACATGTATGAACTCATGCTCATGGTCAAAAAAGAACCAGAACATGAGGAGGCTCCTGAAATCGCTGAAAAACTTGTAACAAAGACCCCTGCTCCTGCCGCTGCTGCTGCACCTCCTGCTGCTGCTCCTACAGCTCCTACACCTCCTACACCTGCTCCTACTGCCGCTGCTGCTTTTCCAGCCCCTGCCTCCTCTCATGAAAAACCTACAAAACGAACAAAAACTGTGGAAACACTGGCTGATCAGTTCCAGGGAGGAACCACGCTGCATGAAAGCCTTCACAAGAAACTCACCAAAGAGGAAGATACGCTTGCACATGCCAAGCCGGTTACCGATCTGCTTTCAGCAATAGGAATCAACGATCGCTATACATTTATCAGGGAGCTTTTTAATGGTGATACCGCGAAATTTGAAAGCGCGGTCAAATTTCTCAATGACGCCACCAGCTTTAATGATGCATACAACTATATGTTGTTGTATTTCAACTGGGACATGGAAAGTGAGCCTGTGCAACTCCTGCTCGATATCATTCGCCGGAAGTTTATTAAGCGCAAACATGAGTAAGCTATTCATTGTACCTACCCCCCTGGGTAACCTGGAAGACATGACGTTGCGGGCCATCCGTGTGCTCCGGGAGGTTAATCTGATCCTTGCAGAAGATACACGTACCACGCGAAAATTGTTGACACATTATCAGATTGATACACCTCTTCAGTCCTATCACATTTTCAATGAACACCAAAAGACAGCAGAGCTCACTAACCGGATTGAAACAGGTGAAGTTATGGCACTGGTTAGTGATGCAGGCACGCCTTCTATCTCCGATCCCGGTTTTATGCTGGTAAGGGCATGCGTTGAAAAAGACATTCCCGTGGAATGCCTTCCGGGCGCCACTGCCCTGATTCCTGCGCTGGTAGTTTCAGGTTTCCCCAGCGATAAATTTTGCTTCGAGGGCTTCCTTCCGCATAAAAAAGGCAGGAAAACAAGGATGTCAGAACTGGCCCTTGAGTCGCGCACCATCATATTATATGAGTCTCCTCACCGAATTCTGAAGACATTGCAGGAATTGCTACAGGTGATGGGTGATGAAAGGAGATGCTCGGTTTCAAGGGAACTGACCAAAATGCATGAAGAAACGATCAGGGGTTCGTTCACTGAGATTATCAGCCATTTCACACAAAATGCACCCCGCGGAGAAATGGTGGTGGTTGTTTCAGCCTTATAAGGAAATACTAACCGTCTTGGCTCTTGGTTCCATTGCCCGCCGTAGCTTCAGCGAAGGAGGGTTGGCTCTTGGCTCTTGGTTCCTGCCGGCAGGTAAGCTTTAATCCAGTTTGGTCAGGTAAACATTCCTGAACTCAATGTCCTTTCCGTTACTTTGCAGGCATATGCTCCCTTTGGATACTGTAAGGCCTGTGCCTTTATTCTGCAATGTTCCGTTTATGTATACTTCAATGGTGTTGCCCTTGCAGATCACTTCCATGGTATTCCATTCACCAACAGGAAGTTCGGTTGATTCTTTCATCTTGCTGAGGGTATTGTTATTCTCCTCCTTGCGTTCATTCATACTGGTTCCGCCAACACAAACCAAGTCGCCTGCAGCGTTGTCTTTTAACTGAACTTCAAAACACTGCGGCCATAACACGTCGGGTTCCTGAGCATGGATTAAAACGCCACTGTTGCTTATCTCAACAGGCCACCGCCACTCCAGATGGAGTTTGTAATCCGAGAATTGCTCCCTGGTTCTCATGTAACCGGCAGGATTTCCTGTAATGCGGATGGCTGCATCTTTTACGGTGAAAACGGTTGACGGATCAACTGATTGGTCTTTGATGAAAAATAACCAACTGTTAAGATCTTTACCGTTAAAAAGGCTGGTATTGAGCACGGGTGCGCATTCTCTGATTTGCTGGGCAGATATCAGTGAATTCAGCATTAGAAATGCAATTCCAATCGTTAAGCAGCGAGTCTTCATCTTGGATTTCTTTTTGATCAAATATAAAACATTTCAGATTGGAATTGAAAACTCAGAATTCCTTTAAATTCTTTTTAACAGAGCTGGTGTTTCCAAATTATTTGTATATTTACAAACCGACCGTCGGTATGTTATAGAATTTATGAAAGCAAATAAAGATCATCGGATCCATTCGATCATCGAGGCAGCCATCAATGAGTTCATTGAGAAAGGTTATGCCGGGGCTTCCATGGAAAGTATTGCCAAAAGGGCAGCGCTCAGTAAAGGAGGACTCTATCACCATTTCAGCAGCAAGGCCGAAATTCTTTTCGCAGTTAACCAAAAGTTTTTGGAACCGGTAATGGAATTAGCCGGAAAAATTGAAGCTGGTCATTCTGTTGCGAATGGTCTGAACCGGTATATCCATGATTATTTTTCTTATTGGAGCCATCACCAGCGCGAACTGAATCTGTATTTCATGACAATGAACGAGTCGTTCAGCAACTACCAGATAATGGAGCTGTACAGAGAATCAACTCAAACAATCTTTGAGTATTTCAAGGCATTGTTTCAGAAAGGACAGGCAGATGGCCTGTTCAAATCGTGCAATGCTCATGCCCGGGCTGTTGCACTGGTATCCTGCCTCGACGGATACCTGGGTTATCTGCTGATTGATCCCCTGCTTGATACAGCGACTATTGAAAAAGAGATTCAACAGGTTTTTATTCAAAGTTTGTTGCTTAAATACAAGGGCAGTTCCTGAACACATCAACTATTACCAGAAACAAATACAATGGATACCATCATTGAACTGAAACACATCACCCGGAAGTTCGGAGATCTTACTGCGGTGAATGACCTAAGCGTGGAGATCAAACGAAAAGAAATATTTGGTTTACTTGGGCCTAACGGTGCCGGAAAAACAACAACCATCAGCATGATCTGCGGCATGCTGGAACCAACCAGCGGAAATATCAGTTTTATTGGATTTGGCGACCGTGATCCCAAATCGCTTATTGGATATTGTTCGCAGGAAAACATTTATTACCCGAAACTGACCTGCATGGAACAACTTGTTTTTATTGGGCAAATGTATGGAATAGCTCAGAAAACTTGCGTGAACCGTGCGAGGGAATTATTGACCCTCCTGGGGTTATCTGATAAAGCTGAAGAAAGGGCAGTGAACCTTTCCGGGGGTATGAAAAGGAGACTCAACATCTGCCTGGCCCTGATACACGACCCTGAGATTTTGGTGCTGGACGAGCCTGAGGCCGGTCTTGATCCCCAAAGCCGCGTCCTTGTGAGGGATTTCATCAGCAACTTTGGCGAAAACAAATCAGTAATACTGACAACCCATAATATGGACGAAGCCGACCGCCTGGCACATCGTATTGCCATTATTGATTACGGTAAACTGTTGTTGCTGGATACGCCGGACAACCTGAAAAGAACCATTGGAGACGGGGATATTCTGGAAATTATACCAGTAAATGGAAGTGGTGAGCAGGTCAGCAGTTTTATCAGAAAGGCCGAAACAATGGCTGAATTGATTAAGAGCGACCAGCACAGCCTGTTATTCAGACATCCCGACATGCTGGAAATTTTACCTTCAATAAGGCATATTGCGGATGAGGAAGGATTTCAGATTGCCGAGTTCAAACTGCGACAAAATACGCTTGAAGATGTTTTCATTCATTTAACCGGAAGAAACCTGAGACAATGAAACTAATTGCTGTGATTACAAAAAGCTTGAAAGAACAGGTGCGCAGTTACTGGGTTCTTTTACTGACACTCTCCATGGGGCCTTTTTTCATTTTTGTTTATTACCTGATCGTGGAGTCATCCAAACCACAGTATGACATTCTCTTTGTCAATAACGACAAAGGCGTAATTGTGAATAACAATGGTATGAATCATGGTGAGCGTCTGATTGCCTATTTCAATGAGAAACTGAGCGACACTGCTGCGATTCCTTTTCGCGTGAAGGAAATCAATGACCGGAGCCTGGGTGCGGAAATCCTGAAGAATAGGCATGCCGATGCGCTCCTGGTGATCCCTGAAAGATTCTCAAAAGATGTTCTGGAGAAGACAAATAAAGACAGTGTAAATGCGAGTCCTGTTGAATTCCTTGGCGACCTCACTAATGTAAATTACCTGGTCAGCGCAGTTTGGGCCGGCGAATTGCTGAATGAATACATGTACGCGGCAACACACAAACAGAAAATAGTGAGCGTAACCGAAACTCCGCTTGGATCATCGGGCACCCTTGATGATTTCAACCTGGTTGTACCGGGTATTTTGATCGTTTCTCTAATTATGCTCATGTTTACAGCCAGTATTGCTTTTGTTTCTGAAGTTGAAAACAGAACCATCATGCGGCTCAAACTTTCCAGAATTGGCTCATTGGAGTTCCTTGGCGGAATTAGCCTTGTTCAAATTATGGTTGGAGTTCTGTCTCTGTTGTTGACCTTACTGACCGCAATTTTACTGGGCTTTCGGTATGAGGGGTCACTGGGTATTCTATTACTTATAGCTACACTTACCAGTATGTCCATAATCGCCTTCAGTCTCATCATTGCCTCTGTAACCAAATCAGCTTACGAAGTGCTGATTGTTGGCAACTTTCCCATGTTTCTGTTTATGTTTTTCACCGGAGCTGCTTTTCCGCTTAAAAGCGAAGCACTGTTCACCGTTGCCGGATATCCTGTAAATGTTCAGGGGTTGATGACTCCTGTTCATGCTATCTCGGCTTTGAACAAAGCACTGGTAATGAATATGAACCTACGCAGCATACTGCCTGAAATTATTGCAATTCTTCTGTTAACTGTTTTGTATTTCATAATTGGAGCATGGATTTTTAGAAAAAGACACCTGAAACTGGCATAAGGACCTTCTTATAGTTGATAGCCGTTTTGGATGAGAACGGTGTTAACAGGTATAAAAAATCACAAATAAGACAGCAAAATCAGGAAGAAAATTTGCTTTAATAAAAGAAATGGTTATATTTTAAGCATGTATTTTGATTAAATAGTAATCATCAATTTTAAAACATGAAAAAACTAATAGCCTGTTGTGGTTTGAATTGTGAAAGCTGCGATGCAAGAAAAGCCACTGTGGAGAACAACAATGAACTGAGAAAAACCACCGCAGCAAAGTGGCAGCAAATGTACAACTCACCTGAGATTAAACCGGAATCAATTAACT
>CAYVBH010000168.1:0-8750 GCA_964449015.1 uncultured Bacteroidales bacterium | reverse complement strand
AATGGACCAACTATAAGGCTTCACAGAAACTGGTGAACCCGGCCAACAAGCGCAAGCTCGACATAATTGTTGTTGGAACCGGCCTTGCAGGTGCTTCCGCTGCTGCCAGCCTGGGTGAGCTTGGCTTTAATGTAAAGGCATTCTGCTACCAGGATAGTCCGCGCCGTGCGCACAGTATTGCAGCTCAGGGAGGCATCAACGCTGCCAAGAACTATCCGAACGATGGAGACAGTGTATACCGCCTTTACTATGACACAATTAAGGGCGGCGATTACCGTGCCCGTGAAGCCAATGTTTACCGGCTTGCAGAAGTTAGCGGCAGTATCATTGACCAATGTGTGGCCCAGGGTGTTCCATTCGCAAGGGAGTACGGCGGATTGCTCGACAACCGTTCTTTCGGCGGTGCACAGGTTTCACGAACTTTTTATGCACGCGGGCAAACGGGACAGCAACTGTTGCTGGGTGCTTACAGTGCGATGATGCGTCAGGTAAAACTGGGCAGGGTAAAACTTTTCCCGAGAACTGAAATGCTGGATGTGGTGCTGATTGACGGAAAAGCCAGGGGAATTGTTACCCGCAACCTGGTAACCGGGAAGATTGAAAGACATTTTGGGCATGCCGTAGTAATTGCAACCGGTGGTTATGGCCGGACTTTCTTCCTTTCAACCAATGCCATGGGTTCTAACGGCAGTGCCGCCTGGCAGGTATATAAAAAGGGTGCCTATTTTGCCAACCCGGCCTTTGTGCAGATTCATCCCACTTGCATTCCGGTTCACGGAGATTACCAGTCAAAGCTCACGCTGATGAGCGAAAGTCTGCGTAACGACGGACGTATCTGGGTTCCAAAAAAGAAAGAAGATGTGGAAGCTTTACGTAACGGCCGTATCAAACCAAAGGATATTGCTGAAGCGGACAGGGATTATTACCTCGAAAGGAGATACCCGGCATTTGGCAACCTGGTGCCCAGGGATGTAGCATCACGGGCAGCAAAAGAAAGATGCGACGCTGGATATGGCGTGGGGAGCGGACTGGCAGTATACCTTGATTTTGAGGAAGCCATTGGCAGGTTGGGCAAACATGTCATTGAAGAGCGCTACGGCAACCTGTTCCAGATGTATGAAAAAATTGTAGATGATAATCCTTACGAAACACCTATGATGATCTATCCCGCCATTCACTATTGCATGGGCGGAATTTGGGTTGACTATGAATTAATGACCAACATACCGGGATTGTTCTCTATTGGCGAATGCAATTTTTCGGATCACGGAGCCAACAGGCTTGGGGCATCTGCTTTAATGCAGGGACTGGCCGACGGCTATTTCGTATTGCCCTATACCATACAGAATTATCTTGCCAGTGAAATAATGACTCCCCGGATTCCGGTCACGCAACCTGAATTTGAAGAATCGGAAAACAGTGTCCGGGAGCGTCTCAGTAAATTAATGCAAATCGGAGGCAAGCAATCCGCTGACCAGCTGCACCGGAAGTTCGGGCTTCATTTATGGGAAACCGTGGGAATGGCAAGGAACCGTAATGACCTGGAAAAAGCAGTGAAGGATTTCAGCACATTGCGTGAAGAGTTCTGGACCGACCTGAGGGTAACAGGTTCGGTTGATGAGTTAAATCCTGAACTTGAGAAAGCCTCAAGGGTTGCTGATTTCATTGAAATCGGAGAACTTATGGCACGTGACGCACTTCAGCGGGATGAATCGTGCGGAGGCCATTTCAGGGAAGAATATCAAACCGATGAAGGAGAAGCCAAAAGAAATGACAACGAGTTCATGTTCGTAGGTGCCTGGGAATATGCCGGACAGGGCAAAGAACCCATCCTGCACAAGGAGGCTTTAATTTACGAAAACATTAAAGTGCAGTCGCGCAATTACAAAATATAGCACTATGGATTTTACGTTAAAGATATGGCGTCAGGAAAACGCCAAAGCCAGGGGAAGATTTGAAACCTACAAAGTTGCCGGGATATCGGCTGACTGTTCTTTCCTTGAGATGCTGGACATATTGAATCAACAGCTGATTGATAAAATAGAAAAGCCGATCTGTTTTGATCATGATTGCCGTGAGGGCATTTGCGGGGCATGCAGTTTGTATATCAACGGACACCCGCACGGACCAGACACAGGAATTACTACTTGCCAGTTGCACATGCGGAAATTCAAAGACGGTGACACCATAGTGGTTGAACCCTGGCGCGCCAAGCCTTTCCCTGTAATTAAAGATTTGGTAGTCGATCGCTCGGCATTTGATCAGATTATTGAAGCCGGAGGCTATGTGTCGGTCAATACAGGTGGTGTTCCGGATGCAAATGCCATACCAATTCAACGTACCAACGCTGAGACAGCCATGGATGCAGCTGCATGTATTGGTTGCGGAGCGTGTGTGGCTGCATGTAAAAATGCATCAGCTATGTTGTTTGTAGCCGCCAAAGTTTCACAATTTGCGCTGCTCCCTCAGGGTAAGATTGAGGCGAAGGAAAGGGCAATCAATATGGTTGCAAAAATGGATGAATTGGGATTTGGTAATTGCACCAATACCGGAGCATGCGAAGCAGAATGCCCCAAGAATATTTCCATATCACATATAGCCCGTTTGAACAGGGAATACCTGACCGCCAATATAAGTTAATCTTCAGCGGTACCCAAAGAATCCTTGTCTGTTGTGGTGGAGAGGATGAGAAAATCAAAGTCGTGATCGTCTGATAAAACCTTGCAGTCGAGCTTGTTTCCACTGATGATGCTGGTCTGGATCAACCCTATCTGGGCTCCGGTATCTCTTTCCAGGGCCTGCGACCTGATGTCCCGCTTCAGTTTGCGCAACTGGACTTCATCAAACGAATTGATCTCCCTGCAATAGCTGGTCAACTTCGGACCGTGTTCGTAACGAATTCGGTTCCCTGTGGTGATTCTCAAACTATTTTCTAAATTTTGGATGGTAACCCATCCGCTACCGCAGGTAACTCCACTTTTAACATCAACCATTTCAGCCGAATAATAAGACACATTCTGTGTAAGTTCCATGAAGATCCTGAAGAGCTTTTGCACAGTCTTGAAGTCAATCTCCGGCAACAACTTGATCTGATTACCCAGTATGGAGATCAGATTCACGGTAAAGGCTCCCTTATAAATGAGCAGGGAATTTTCCTGGTATTCTTTATCAATTGTCATAGATAGTCGGAATTCTGGTATGAAGTTAATCATTTTACTCGTTACAACCTGCGCACTATGGAAATTACTTTTTTAAAATTTTTAATTTTTCCATGGGGATGAAATAGTTGACCCTGGATGATGTATATTCCCATATCAGCAGGTTCATTGTTTGCTTTATAGCCATTCCATTCTAAAAACTCATCAGCTCCTAACAGGCAGTTTGTTGCCAGATCCCTGACCTTGATTCCATGAACATCATAAACCGCAATGTTGGCTTTCCATCCCGGATCATTCATCTTCAGGTGCAGCATGATCTCATCATCTATTCCGTCATGATCGGGAGAGCAAAAATCAGTTGAAAGCGAAATTTCCGGATCGTCACCCCGGTTGACATGCTGTGAATTCATGTAACCAGGCGTGGCATAACCCGAAGAGGTTGAAGCTGAATGCCAATTCAAAACATCACTGGCAGGCCTGTCAGTATCTATCCGTTCAAGCGAAACGCCATGGGTATCACTGAGCAGGTTATCATGCATCGCGTTACTGTAAATTAATTCATCAATAATCCGGGAACTGGTGTCGGATAAAACCAACACCGCCCCCTCATCCGGAAGATGAAAGAGTTCCGGAATTTCAAATATGACTGAAATGTACCGGTCATTGTTGGTTTGTAAGAGGTTCCGGGCGTCCTTTGTGATTACTACATATCTTTCAGGAAATAAGATAAAGGGATTATTCTTAAGTGAAACGGTCTTTTTTATTGTACCGCTTATCTCGTCTGACAAAGACAATTGAAACGAGGAAAAGTCAATAACTTTATCCGACCTGTTAAAGAATTCGATGAATTCAGACGCTCCTTCGGCCGGACTGATCATGATTTCGTTAAAAATAACATCCCCTGCCGAAGGTTGTTCTGCCAAGGCAAATTCAGCCATGGCATTGCCCTGTAAAAGATTACCGGCACAATCACTGAGTGAGTTCATTACCGAAACAGCATAATGAAATCCTGATCTAAAAGCTTCAGGGTATTTAAGTAATGTAGTGCTGTAATCCGGCTCAACCGGATAAACCTCAGTCGGATGGTACAATCCCTGGTTGGCCGAATAGGCTTCAATCGACATGAGCGAAGTACATTCCATGGGTTCACTGAAATGGAGTAATAACATACTGTCTGCAGGGAGGGTTGCCCTGACAAGGATAGGTGCGCGTATATCCGGATTATTGGCAAAACAGGAATTCCTTTTACCCGGGGTGCCCCCTGACGGGTCTGTTGAAGCGCTCCAGTTTTCAATACCGCCGCAGGGATTTCCGGGATCGATGATCTCAAGCGACCAGCCACCGTCGGTTTTTTTACCGTCCTTATACCAGCCGTCAGTAAAAGTTACCGAATGGATGACAGTTCCTTCGGAATTTTTCAGTGTGATGGTTTGTCCGATATTCAGTATCGGAGGCATTCCCGCCACAGCAATGGTTTTACCAAAAGGGATTATCAGGCTGTCTGTCAATTGATCTGTCAGAATGATGTATTCATGCGGTTCTATCAGGAATTCCGGAAGCACCTTCTGATACTTCCCTGCCATAAGTATATAACCCTCCAGGTCGATCGGGGTTACTGATTGGTTGAGAATTTCAATATATTCTACCTCGGGCAGTCCAACACCGGGAACAGGATCGGCCATGATTTCCGTAATAATTATCGGGTAGGAATCAACGATATTTTTTACGGCAGGATTGTTCTGGGAAATTACCTGGAATGGAATCAAAGAAAAAATTACCCCTAAAACTTTCATAAATCGTTTTTTTTACCAATTTTGCGGGTAACAATGGAGCAATTTAATCCATTGTAAAAAGAAATCAAAGAGAATGTTACAAAAGATTTTTTGCTACGGCGTATATAAATGCAAAACTAAAGCTACCGGCTATTCCATAAAAAAATGGTAATAACGGCAGTTGTATTGTTTTCTTTATATGCACTGCGGTAAAATCTGAAAATCTTTTGGGATGTTCTCTTTTGTTGTGTATAGTAGTTATTAATTCTTAAAAAGTAAAAAAATGAAAGTTGCAGTTGTCGGGGCTACAGGCCTGGTTGGTACCCAAATGATCAAGGTACTTGAAGAAAGGAATTTTCCGGTAACCGAATTCATACCGGTTGCGTCAGAGAAATCGGTGGGTAAAAAAGTGACTTTCAAAGGTAAAGAATATACAGTAGTTGGCATGCAGGATGCCATCAACATGAAACCACAGCTTGCCATTTTTTCTGCCGGTGGAGGAACTTCAAAAACCTGGGCTCCCAAATTTGCTGAAGCTGGGACCACTGTAGTCGATAATTCCTCTGCATGGCGGATGGAACCGAATATCAAACTGGTGGTGCCTGAAGTGAATGCGCATGTATTGACAAAGAACGACAAAATTATCGCCAATCCGAATTGTTCCACCATCCAGATGGTTGTTGCCCTGGTTGGCATGCATAAAGCATATAAAATCAAGAGAGTTGTTGTATCCACCTATCAATCGGTTACGGGTACCGGCAAAAAAGCTGTTGATCAGTTGATGAATGAAAGAAAGGGCATTGCCGGCGATATGGCTTACCCGCATAAAATCGACATGAATGCACTGCCACATATTGATGTTTTCCTGGATAATGGATATACCAAAGAGGAAATGAAAATGGTGAACGAAACCAGGAAGATCATGGAAGACGATTCCATACAGCTTACAGCTACCACTGTAAGAATACCTGTAATCGGTGGGCATTCCGAGGCAGTCAACGTTGAGTTCGAAAAGGAATATGATCTGGCCGATATCCGAAGCATCCTGGAAAAAACACCAGGTGTGATTGTTATGGATGATCCGAAAAACAATGTATATCCCATGCCGATTATTTCACACAATCGTGATGAAGTTTTTGTAGGAAGGCTCCGGCGTGATGAGTCGCAGCCAAAAACGTTGAATATGTGGGTAGTATCGGATAATCTTCGCAAGGGCGCTGCCACCAATGCGGTTCAGATTGCCGAATACCTGGTAAAGAAAAGTCTGATTTAAAACAGGAAGTTATCGTAAGGGTACCGGGTGATGTGAATCTCCCGGACCTTTGCATACATAAAGCTTTTTAATTCCTCGATATTTTGCTTTTTTAACGCGGAGATGAAGATGGAAGGAGCATGATTCTTTGCCATCCAGCTGTTTTTAAGCTCCTCAAGCGTAAGATTCTTTTTTTGTTTCGGACTCAGGTCGTCTTCATCTTTTTTAATGAAACTGTAAGCATCGGTTTTGTTGAACACAACCAGGACGGGTTTGTCAGCAGCCTGAATATCCTGCAATGTTTGATTTACAACTGCCATTTGTTCTTCAAAACCCGGATGGGAGATATCCACCACATGCAGTAAAAGATCAGCTTCACGCACTTCGTCCAGTGTTGATTTGAAAGATTCAACCAGGTGATGCGGAAGTTTGCGGATGAAACCAACCGTATCAGATAATAAAAAGGGAAGGTTCCCGACAACTACTTTGCGGACTGTGGCATCCAGTGTTGCGAATAATTTGTTCTCGGCAAAAACGTCTGATTTGCTCAGCAGGTTCATGAGGGTTGATTTCCCCACATTGGTATAACCAACAAGTGCCACACGCACCAGCTTGCCCCTGTTTTTGCGCTGGGTGATCATCTGCTTGTCAATTTTTTCAAGCTGGTCTTTCAGCAAGGAAATTTTGGTTCTGATGATCCGGCGATCGGTTTCAATTTCGGTTTCTCCCGGACCTCTCAGGCCAATACCTCCGCGCTGCCTTTCAAGGTGAGTCCACATACCGGCCAGCCTGGGAAGCAGGTATTCGTACTGGGCAAGTTCTACCTGTGTTTTGGCATAAGCGGTTTTAGCGCGATGCGCAAATATATCCAGGATCAGGTTGGTACGGTCCAACGCCCGGATATTAAGTTCCTTTTCAATATTCCGAACCTGGCTCGGGGAAAGTTCATCGTCAAAAACAGCCAGGTTGATGCCGTTATTGATAACGAATTCCTTTATTTCTTCCAGCTTTCCGCTGCCAATATAAGTGCGTGAATTCGGCACATCGAGCCGTTGGATGAACTTTTTAACAGGAACAGCACCGGCTGTTTCCAGCAAGAATGAAAGCTCCTCCAAGTATTCGTCAATCTGCGAAAGCGGCTGATCGTTACTTGAAACGCCAATAAGTACAGCTTTTTCAGGCTCAGAAGTGTTGATGTATCCTCCCATCTGTGAACAAAATATCTTAAACGGGAGCAAAATAAGTGAAAATCATGTTAACGAATGATGCTGCGGTTATAATTTATTGCTTCGTGAATTGAATTCTTCAGTGCCTCAGTACAATCAATAATCATTTGAATGTCATCGGGGAAAGGTATGGGTTCTAAATCTACCAGCTTCTTTTTCTCAGGTGAAAGTGCGTTCAGATCACCAATGGCACGAGCAGAAATGTGTTCAAAACGTGTGGCAGCAGCTATGGGTTGCTTTTTCAACAGTGCCTGCGGATTGGCAGCCAGAAACTCTACTTCTCCGGTGATGCTGCACTCTTTAAACTGTTGTGATTCAATAACAGTACATTGAATTTCTTTGTATTTTTTTACCTTAATGTCATTGCCTGCAGTGTCTTTCATTACATTACCCCGGGTATCCAGCACATATTCAAAACCATTATCAACAGTTTTCTTTTCTATGATGTCTTTGTCCTTAACCACGTCGGGCGACACGGTAATTGCCTGCAGCACAATATCTATGTAGTAATCATACCGAATGTTTTCATCGCTTTTCCGGGTATAGTATTCCACCCACTCGTTATTCAGCTGGGTGGCATTCACGGCAACAAGTCCGTCACTGAATTCCTGAGGCAGATTGATTATGGTGCGATTCACCACGCTGATCAATGCCCGGCTCATTCCCTGGTATTTGGCTTCATTAATGACCTGATTCAGATCGGGATAGGAGTCGCCAGAGTAGTCCCGGGCTTTAACCAGTTCATAATAAGCCTGGCGGTAGGATTCCTTGGTTCTGTTTTCCATTAGCTTGCGCCCGTGTGCGTTGAAATACTCGGCAGCCCTGCGTTTGGCAGCAACTATTTCTGCGTCATAATCTACAAAGCTGTATTGAATTCTTTGTCCGTTTAAATTCAACGGAAGAACCCGCTTTACCGATGCCTGCCGGTTTTTCAGGTTGCTGAATAAACTGAGCATTTCATCCCAGGTGTCAGGATTTCCTTCGGTTTTCAGGTACTTGATCCGTTCCAGGTCTCTTTCGTTAGCCAGTTTATATGCTTTGTCAAGCATGATTGCATCCTCTTCGTTATTCGGATTCTTAATCAGGTTTTTAACTGATTTCTCAATAATGGCATCGTAGTTACCTTGCTGCAGCAGTTTTTCAGGTGAAGCACAAGCCGCTATCAGAAGTACAAGCAGAACAACAGGTGTAAATAATTTCATAAGAGATATTTTCAGTAAAACAATCTATAATTGTAATGTGGCAAAAGTGATGCCATAAATTAAATACGACAAAAATTGAAATAGGTTTTTTTGCATGAATAGTTTTATTTTAATACTTTTGCCCTCTCTTCACACAAAAC
>CAYVBH010000167.1:0-8766 GCA_964449015.1 uncultured Bacteroidales bacterium | reverse complement strand
TATTAATGCTGGAATATGCCAGAAAGCCCGGATTGTCAAGAAGTGTTTCATTTTCATATAACAGCATTAAAAGTGATCTGATAGGCTATTTACCAACTCCCGATTACTACCTTGCGGAAAATTCCAGTTCAGAAAACACGCTGGACAACCTGCTAATCGCTAACACATTCAAAAGATTTTCCTGGCGATCGGTTTTCAATACCAACCTGCAAAGTCCTGCTTTTTCCACTATGGAAGAAAACGGCATGCCCATTCCGACTCTGGATTATGAAAGAAAACTGGCAGCCTATTTTGCAGAGGCTCTCAACAGCATGTCCCATTCACCGGGCAAACCTTATCCCATTTTTCCGGCTAACAATATCTATGCAATTCAAAATCCGGAATTATCAAAGGAACAGGCAGGCACAGATTACAGCAAAAAGAAGGATGTTGCTGAAATCATATACAGTATCAGACCCTACAAGATTGATGGCGGTAAAATCATGTTTCACAGCAGCAGCCGCAATTCACTGAACCAACAGGATGGCGCTGGAATAGCCATTGATGGTGTTTATCGGGGCACTGACCCGACTGTTTTTAACAGCCTGCTACCCATGGACATTCTGAGTGTGAATATATCTACCGAACCAATAGATATTCAGAAATACACTGGACTAAACAATGTGGGGATTATTGAAATTTATACCAAATCGGGTCAATCAGAGAAAATAAAAGCCACAGCTGACAAACCCGAAAAACCACAGGTAAGTTTGAATGAAGCTTTCAGAAGTCCGTTTTATGAATCCGGTTCAGATAAAAACAAATCCGAAAAAGACCAGCGCACGACGTTTTATTGGGATCCCAAAGTAAAAGTGGGCCCTTCAGGCAAGGTAGTGATCAGGTTCTTTAACGGAGATATGGCTGCATCCGTTTGCATAACAGTCGAAGGCCGGTCAGCCGTCCCAGGCAGCCTCCTGATCGGAACCGAAACTGCTACTTATACAATCGGAAACTAACTGCGAATCCGAAGATCTTAAATATCCCTGGCTTTGTTGAAACTGATGGCTTTAAGCAACCAGTTTGGCAAAGCCTTTTCAGGTTTACGGTTCTGAAGGTTCAGATACCAGCCTAAGCTTTTCAGGATCGGAATTTTATGGGTTTCCACAAATTCAATCAGGGTGCCATCGGGATCTTCGGTGTAAGAGAAAGAGCCAGCCGCTTCTCCCATGTCAAAGCTGTGATTCACATCTACTGTAAAGGGACATCCCTTTTGTTTGCATTCTTCACGGAGCAGGTTCATACCCCGGATATCAAAACAGAGGTGAATGAACCCGAGATCGCCCCAAAAACGTTCCTTGTAAATTTTCTGAGGCTCACGGCCAAGTACCTGTACCAGTTCAATCTCACTGGTACCAAAAATCGGGCTGAAAGCGCCAAGTCGGGGTTTGCTGTGCCTGAGCAACACCCTTCTAAAACGGTTGTTACCCCCGGGTAATCCGGCATATTCTCCGAAGACTGTGGTCTCATCGAAAATAACCTGGTCATAACCCAGAATGCTGCTGTAAAAGTTCTTCGATTTGTCAATATCCGAAACACCAATCACTGCTCCATAAGCAGCTCCTGTAGGTTTCTTCTCATTACGGAACCAGGTAATACTGGTCACAAGCTGGAAGATGTTCCCGTTTGGATCCTTAACAAAAAAGTGTTCTTTGCCACGCGGATCACGAAGGATTCCACTGAGCATCTGCACACCTTTCGATTTTAGAAATTCGTATGTGGTTTTGGCATGACGACACTTGATTTTGGCAGCAAAAATGCCCAGGTCACCCAGTTGAATCTCAAATTTGGGTGATAACGGGGTTCTTTCAACGTACTGCCAGATTTCGAATCCGCCCCCACCCTGCAGGTTCAGCGCAAGTGCAGCATGTCTTCTCTGCGGTTTGCCACCAGTGTATGGCAGCATGTGTTCTGCTACTGCTGAATCTTCGAACATTCTGATATCTACTCCGAAACATAGTTTATACCACTTCCAGGCCTCTCTCACATCAGGAACGCCTATGCCTATCTGCTGGATACCACTGATTACTTTTTCTCTCACTTCATTACTTTTTATGGATTAACAATCACTTTCTTAATATGGTTTTATCAGGTAGGACTTGCCTGGTTAGCAATCAGGTAATAAAGTGGGGGGCAAACTCTCTTGATTACAAGCAAAAACACTTCGAGTCGTCCAATAAACACTTCCTTCCTGTTTCGTTTTATTGCCCTGATAATTATTCTTGCACACTGATCCACCGGTACCCCATGTTCCTGTCCGATATCCATCTTTCCATGTTTCTGCCCGTCACCGGTTAACGAATTTACCGATACATCTGTTTTCACGCGGCCCGGACAAATGAGGGTAACCCGGATGTTTTTATCATGCATTTCGGCACGCAGTGTTTCAAAAAAGCCCTGTAAGGCATGTTTGGCTGCCGAATAACCCGATCTCATCCGAAATCCGTACTTGCCTGCCATACTGCTGATTACCACAATGTGGCCTCCTCCGCCGGAAACCATCCAGGGGAGAATAGATTTTGTAACTTCAACTGCGCCAAAGAAATTCACCTCCATCAATTCACGATACACCTCCATCTTTGTTTCAAGCACAGTGGAACGCTGGCTCACTCCGGCATTGTTGATGAGGATGTCGATCCTGCTGACCAGGGTCTTGATCTTTTCTGCAGCACTTTGAATATCAATGGGTTTGGTAACATCACAAGGCACAACAAAAGACCTGTCTTTATCAGTCTGATCAAACCTGCTTTTAAGTGCTTCCAGCTTAGCTATATTTCTGGCAGACAAAATCACAGTGGCACCCTGGCCAAACAACTCTTCAGCCAGAGCCTGACCAATGCCCGACGAAGCTCCCGTGATCCAGGCAATTTTACCTTTTATTTCCATATTAGGTTTTATTTTGTTTGATAAGGTCATGAATACGGTCGGTAATGATATTTCTGGTGTTCTTCAGATGCACCATCTTCGCACTGTTCCTACACAACGTGAATCTGATCCTGGCCACAAGCTTTTTGAAGGAAATGTAGTATTGAAAAGCTGCCAGTCCAGTAACAGGGAGCAGCAACACGTACAACAACACAGTCCATGCCGGAACCCCCAGAAAGGCCAGAATAACTGCCAGAATGAGATACCAAACCGGGAAAACGATCATACCGATCACATATTTGAACGAACTGTGGAATTGTGTGTCTTTGATGTTTTTCACCCTTGAGCCGGTAAACCGGTATGGGAGCCAGTTATTCAGGAAGCCAAACAGAAATACAGGCAATAGCAGGAGCTTGGTTAAAACAGAAAGGATCATACCGGGTATCAAAAAAGGTTGCTTCCGGATAACCCAGTCCCTTAACCCTGCCTTTTGCACTGATTTCTGATAGTCTGCAACCAGCACATTCAAGCTTCTCATATTATCCGGATTCTGGTCGAGTTCTTTGTTCAACAACTCAATCATGATCTTATCGGCTCCAAATTTTTCCGCAAGTGAGGTTCCCTGAATGCCCAATTCTTCACGCATCTCATCATTAAAAATCTCACGAAGGTGCATGTATAAATCGTAGAATTCTTCAGTCTGGATATCGATCATTTGCCGGCTCAGGGCTGTGGCAAAAGTATCCTTCAGCTGATTGATGGCCTGTACCGGATTCTCCCTGTATGTGTTGTTAAAAGAGGATACTTCAATAGGCTCCCCAACATTAACAAACAAGGTTGATCGAAAATGCTGGTAATGGCCATAGTCAATACCCACCGGTACAATTTTCACGGCAGGAAGGTTGCCATATTTTTCCTGAGCCTGAAGACCAATCCGGAACAGACCCTTAACCAGTGGCCTGAGCCGGCGTTTGTCGCCATGATTACCCTCAGCGAAAAGACCCAGCGGGTTGCGCATGTTGTGTAATACCTGCAGGGTTTTTTCAAATACCTCATCATTGCGCTTAACATTCTCAATGCCGTCACGCATCCTGTAAATGGGCATGATGTTGAGGAAAGTCAGGAAGCGGGTCATCCTCTTGCCCTTAAAGATATCTGCCCGGGCCAGAAACACGCTTTGAAACGGTGTTTTGCATACCAGTACCATGGCATCCATAAGTGCATTCTGGTGGTTGGGCGCCAGTATTACCGGCTGATTCAGCGGAATACGGTTTTTATTGACTACTTCTACTTTCCGGTAATATATTCTGAAGCACAGCTTTGCATAACATTGCAGCAACCAGTAATCAAGAGCCCATTCATCTATTGCTTTTCTTCTGAACAAATCGCTTAATCTTTAAGAATATGCAAAGTTAATATAAGAATGGAGAAAGTGACCAGTTTTAGATGGATTCCAGTTGAACCTGTTCCACCTTATTCAGGTCTTTTTCATAAAAGAAAGATCCTGAAAAAAACATGAGTGCAGCCAGGAGTAAAGCCACCGGGAGAATTGACATGGCAGTCTGGATATTAGACACATCCGATATGGCACCAATTACTATGGGCCCCATTGAAGCCCCCAGAAGGTTCTGAACAACCACCGCAATGGCATATGACATGGCGCGCATTCCGGCATGAACCACGTCCTGTGTAACGGCGGAAGCTGCTGAAACAAAAGCAGTAATGATCATTCCCAGGGTAAGCAGGATCACGTATTGCATTTTCCCGGGAAAAACGACAAAGGCAAGGAATAGTAAAACAGCAGACACCAGGGAGGTGATTGTGGGAAACAGCAACCGGGCGTTAATTTTCTTTTTCCGCCATTTATCTGCAATATAACCGCCAAGAGGTGCCCCAACCAGGGCCAGCAGCATTACAGCGCTTGATTTTAATCCGGCCTGACTTTCAGGCAGCCCCTGAACACGATGAAAATAAGTGGGCAGCCAGGTCAGCAGTGAGGTGGTGGTAAATACCACACCGGCCATGCCAAAATAGGTAAAAATTAACGAGGGCTTGTCGACGAACTCCCTGAAAATATCCTTTGCTGACATGGTAGTCTTAACAGTTTCGCTGTTGTGATTTTTTTCCTTATTCCCGGATGCAGTGTTTTTTACTAACCCAACAGTTTTGTAATCTTTAACAAAGAAGAAAAGTATGGCAACTATCAGCCCGGGAATTGCCACCAGTCCAAAAGCATGACGCCATCCCCAGTTGGCCGCAATAATTCCACCCAGTGCAACGCCAATGGCACTTCCCAGGGGAATGGATGCATTCCAAAGGCCCATCATCCAGGAACGCTTTTCCTGCGGATAAAGACCCGCAATCATTGCGGTTCCGCCGGGCGCATAACCAGCCTCACCAATGCCAATAAAAGTTCTGGCAGAAAGTAATTGTGGAAATGTCTTTGTTATGGCACAGATTCCGGTGGCAATACTCCACACAACCCCCATCAGCCCGATGGTTTTCCGCCGGCTCCAGCGGTCAACCAATATAGAAACCGGAAAAGTCAGAAGCACAATTGACCAGTAAACAGCCGAAACCAGCATCCCGCATTGCGTGTCGGTCAGATTCCAGTCGGTTTTAAGAAAGGGAAACAGCGAGGTTACCACCATCCGGTCGACATAATCAAACATGTATAACAGGAACAGGAGAACAAAGATGTAATTGGTATAAGGCTTTGAAAACAAGTATCCTTCAGGCACTTTATCGTTCTTCATATCTTCAGGTATAGATAATTAGCAGTTTTTTGAGGTTGTATCAGGTTCAGAACCCTGAAAGACATTAAAATTAATAAAAAATAAATAGCTGAAACCGCGAACGTATTAATTCTTCAGGAATATCTGTGGCTGTTCACTTCAAACTTCCTCAGAAACACTATTTTTGCAATAAAATGATCAACATGCTGAAATCTCTTTTTAAAACTATGGATCCCGGAACACTCCAGGAGAATTTTTTCCATCTTATTAACGATGACTGGATGCTAGTAACAGCAGGAACCCTGGGCGGGTTTAATACCATGACTGCGAGCTGGGGTACAACAGGCATTTTATGGAATAAGCCTGTTGCCGTGTGCTTCATCAGGCCACATCGTTATACATTTCAATTTGCAGATAAAAACGATTATTTCACATTGAGCTTCCTGGGTGGTAAATACAAGGAAATCCTTAATTTCTGTGGATCCCATTCAGGCCGCGATGTGGACAAGATCGCAAAAACCGGGTTAAAACCTATTGGAACACCTAACGGCAGTGTAACTTTTGAACAGGCCAACCTGGTTTTGGAATGCCGAAAACTTTATGCTGATTTTCTCAAAGAAGAAAACTTCCTGGTGAAAAATCTGGTAGGAAAAAATTACCGGCAAAAAGACTTCCATAAGTTTTTCATCGGCGAAATTGAGGCATGTTATGTAAGGTCGTGAAAACTTTCACCAAACTGGTTGAAAAAAACAAAGTTTCCTGCAAAAATTTTTCAGCAGATGCAACCCTCAACAAAATGTTTTGTCATTAAATAAAAAAGCTGAATTGGAGGGTAGGGTTTTTTGCCGGCAGATGATCATTCAGGCACACTCGAAAAATATTATAAGTTGACGTTTTATCATAATATACACAGTGAGATCATAGAATTGAGCAAAGCCGGCAATTCCAAGGCTCAGTATCAGCTATATCAATTATATGCCAAGGCTATGTACAATATATGTTACAGAATGATGAACAACCGGGAAGAAGCAGAAGACATGCTCCAGGAGTCTTTTACTGAAGCCTTCATGAATCTGAATTCATTCCGGTTTGAATCGGCATTCGGTGCATGGCTAAAGCGCATAACTATCAACAAATGCATCAATGCCCTGAAAAAGAGAAAGGCCGACCTGATACCCGTGGAGAATCTGCCCGAATTTCCGGTTAGCAAGGACACCGATGAGGATGTCCCAGGGCTTAGTACAGAACAGGTTCAAAAGGCTATGGAAAATCTGCCGGAAGGCTACCGTGTAGTTTTTTCGTTGTATTTGCTTGAAGGTTATGATCATGGTGAAATCGCGCAAATTTTAGGCATTTCTGAAGCCACATCCAAATCTCAATATTCCAGGGCCAAACAAAAGATTAAAGACATTTTAATTAACCAGTATCATGGACGACAGGTTTGAGAAATTCATATCGGAGAACCGGGACAGCTTTGATTTCAGGGAACCGGATCCCCGTATCTGGAAGAAGGTGGAAGCCAACGTAAAGGCAAAACGAACCTTCGACTGGAAACTGTTTATGAAACGGGCTGCCATCGTTTTTCTGATCTTCAGCGCGTCTTATATGGTAAATGATTTGGTACACCGGTATAACGGCAGGGGGCTTCAATCTCTGAAATCGGGGAAGGCCGGCAAGGAAAATGTAATGCCCGGACTTAAGGAAGCTGAGGCTTACTATACTGGCCTTGTTAATCAGAAGCTGAATGAACTGGAACCGATTCTGGCCAATTGCCCTTCACTTGAAGAGGAGGTCAGTTATGATATGTCGGAACTCGACAGTGTTTACATCCAGTTGAAAAATGACCTGAAAGACAATATGGCCAACCAGGAAGTTGTTGAAGCCATCATTGAAAATTATCGTCTGAAAATATCCATCCTCGAAGATCTGCTGAAAGAACTTGAACCATACGCCGATGAATGTATCCCAAATACTGAAGGGTATGCGCTTTAAATCCCTCATTTCACTTCTCATCTGCCTGCTGGTTCATGATTTGCAGGCCCAGGTGCCTGAATACACACAGCATATAAGCCGGTCGTTTAAGGTTAACAACAATGCGACTATTGAGGTTTCCAATAAATATGGCAGGGTACAGGTGATTCCCTGGGAAACCGATTCGGTCAAATTCAGCATCGATTTGCGGATCAGGGCCAAAGACAAGCAGAAGCTCGAGAAGATGAAACAGAATGTGGATTTTGAATTCACCAGCGGACAATCCTATCTGGTGGCCAAAACAGCTTTTGGGGAGAACAGTTCGGATGTATTCAGGGATATTGTAGACATAGCAGGCTCCTACCTCTCATCATCCAATTCTGTAATTATCAATTATACCATTATGGTGCCTTCCGAAGCTGCCATGAAAATTGAGAATAAATTCGGCGACGTATACCTTGATGATTATGATGGATCACTCAACCTGGTTCTTTCATATGGTGACGTAAAAGCAAACCGGCTTAATGGACGCACCGATATCAAGCTCACATCAGGTGATGGCGAGGTAAATTTCATCAGAGACGGCCAGGTTTTCGTTTCCTATGCCAATATGCATATTCGTGAAGCCTCCAGGCTGACTACCCAGACCCGGTCATCGGTAGTCACTATTGATAAAACCGGATCCCTGAAAATCAATTCACGCAGAGACAAGCTGTTTCTTAATGAGGTTGGGTCTATTTCAGGCGAAAGCTATTTCTCAAACATCACCCTGGGCACGCTCACCAAAGATCTGAATGTATCCTGCAAATACGGTAACTTCAATCTGGATGGCATCCAGCGTACTTTTTCACTGATCAACCTGAATTCGGAATTAACCAACCTGACTTTGGCTTTTGAAAAGCCTGCGGCGTTTGATTTTGAGCTAACCCATCATCAGACAGTGGTTTTTATTTATCCAAAAGCCCTGGCCAAACTGAACACCGAAGTGTTTGATCCGGAAGAAAAGATTTTCCTGACCTCAGGCAAATTTGGAACCGGCTCGGGTGATTCCCATGTAATGATCAAGGCACCACGCAAATGCAACATCACAATTTTGCAGAAATGATGCAACCCTGTGAATCAATCCTTGTCTTTATTTAAAAACAAGAAACAGATGAAA